>CAMJWL010000013.1 GCA_946409405.1 uncultured Bacteroidales bacterium | reverse complement strand
CTCGACGACAAGACCGTGGCAATCTTGGGTGCTGACAAGCGCGGCACCATCTTCGCCATTTACGACATCAGCCGCAACATTGGCGTGAGTCCGTGGTATTTTTGGGCTGACGTGCCTGTGGAGAAGCACAATTTTGTAGCCCTCGATGTCAACAATGCAGTTGTGTTCCCCTCTCCAAAAGTGCAGTACCGTGGCATCTTCCTCAACGACGAAGCACCCTGTCTCAGCACTTGGGTCAAGAACACTTTCCCCGACGAGAAATGCCCCACCGCAATCCCCGCGCTGGCGAAAGGTATGAACAGTCATTTCTACGCAAAGGTGTTTGAACTCTTGCTCCGTCTCAAAGCCAACTTTATGTGGCCCGCTATGTGGGGCAACGCTTTCTACGCCGACGACACCAACAACAGCAAGACCGCCGATATGATGGGCATTGTGATGGGCACGTCGCACCACGAACCTATGGCGCGAAACCATCAGGAATGGGTGCGCAACCGCGACCAAAACGGCGTTTGGGACTACGCAACCAATCAGAAGGTAATTGACCAGTTTTTCCGCGAGGGCATCCGCCGCAGCAAGGACAACGAGGACATCATCACTATCGGTATGCGTGGCGACGGCGACGCTCCGATGGGCGGCAAGGAAGGCCACGACGACGAGTTTCAGCGTCAGGTGGAGGAAAACAAGAAGTTGATGGAGCGCATCTTCGACAATCAGCGCAAGATAATCGCCCAGGAGACCGGCAAGCCCGCCGCACAGCGTCCGCAGGTATGGGCGTTGTACAAGGAAGTGCAGGATTTTTACGACGCGGGTCTCAAAGTGCCTGACGACGTTACCATTTTGCTCAGCGACGACAACTGGGGCGACATCCGCCGCGTGCCAGACGCACAGAGAAAGGGTGGTTGGGGTATTTATTACCACGTTGACTACGTAGGCGCACCCCGCAACTCCAAGTGGCTCAATATCACTCAGACTCAGCAAATGTTTGAGCAACTTTCTTTGGCATACGATTTTGGCATCGAGAAACTTTGGGTGCTCAATGTCGGCGACCTCAAACCGATGGAATACCCCATCCAACTTTTCTGCGATATGGCTTACGAGCCTAAGACTTACAATCTCCAAAACGTTACCAACCACACCGAAAAATTCTTTGAGAGTATCGTAGGCAAGGAGTTTGCCAAGGAAGCCGCAAGGATTTACAACCGCAACTGTCAGTATATGGCGCGTGTAACTCCCGAAATGATGGACGCCCGCACTTACAATGTGCAGACAGGCGAATTTAAGATGGTGGCAGACGAATATGCGCGTCTCGAATCGGAGGCGTTGCGTCTGTGGCTTCTCCTGCCCGAAAGGTACAAGGATGCTTATTATCAGTTGATTCTGTTCCCCGTGCAGGCGATGGCAAACCTCTACGACATCTATTACGCGCAGGCAATGAACCGCTATTGCGCCAACAACAACGACCCCGATGCCAACTATTGGTCTGACCGTGTTTTGGAGTGTTTCAAGCGCGATTCCATTCTCTGCGCTCAGTACAACCACGACATTGCCAATGGCAAGTGGAATGGTATGATGATTCAGAAGCATATCGGTTACCGTATTTGGAACGACAATTTCCCGCACGATATGTTGCCGGAGACCAAGCGTGTTGCCGAGGGGCAGCAAGGCGGATTCACTTTTGAGCCGGGCAACGGATATGTTGCTATGGAGGCTGAGCATTATTATTCCGCCAATGCCGCCGATGGTGTCAATTGGACTGTCTATCCCTATTACGGTCGCACCCGCAGCGCAGTGGCTCTCACTCCTTACATCAAGCCCGTCGGCAATTCGTCGTTGACTTACCGTTTCAAGTTGCCGGAAGGTTACGCCGATTCCATCAAGGTTCATGTAATTGTAAAATCGACCCTCGACTTTCAAAATGTCGGTGGCCACGAATATACAGTTGCCGTGGACGGCGGTGCAGCCAAGACTGTCAATTACAATTCCGACCTCCTCGACAAACAGCCTTACGCCTACACGACTTATTATCCCACAATCGCCCGCCGCGTAGTGGAGAAGGTGGTATCGTTGAAGGTTAACAAATCCGACGTTCATACGCTCACAATAACGCCCAAACATTCGGGAATTGTATTCGAGAAGGTGGTGATTGACTTCGGAGGATACAAAGGCGAGTATCTGTTTGGAAGGGAAAGCGAGGTGAAAAGGTAAATATTTTATTGAATAAGCAAATAGTTAGGCTGTCCAAGGGGGAAGGGCAGCCTAATTTTTATATCTCAATTTATTGGGAAGTTTCAGGGAAGTTTCAGTGAAGTTTCAGGGAAATTACAGGGAAGTTTCAGTGAAGTTACATTTTTCCGTGCAGTATGTAAAATCTCCTTCGCTGTCTATAATTGACATATCGAGGTTTGCAAGAATTTCAGCAAGTGCGACGCTTGTATAAAATAATCCTCGCGTCGCGGTATGAGTGCGGCGAGGTGGTGAGGATAGGATAGGGATAGTTGTAGGCTATATTTACACCGATAATCAACGGAATCTACCTAAAAAATATGCGATTCCGTTGATTATCTCGGAAATGTTTAATTAAGATTCAATCAATTCAAGTCCCTGTTCTCGATAAAATGGAAATTTCAAATCGCTTGATATTAACGGCAGACGCTCGGTGATAGCGTGTGAAATAATGATATGGTCTGACGGATCGTGGTGGTTCATCGCCTCATTGAGTTGGAGTCGGGAATATGTAAACGCTACATCCTCTCGAAGAGGAAGTATTTTTATGTCAAGGTCGTTTTTGACAGTATTCAACACATCTTCTGCCGTTTTCCATTTCTTTGCACGGATTCTATTATTATTGAACAATACAACAAGTTCGCGTAAGGTTTCAAAACTTGTGTACAGAGTACAATCATAACTTTGCAACAAGGCTGCAACATTTTTGTCAATGCCTTCTGCATCAAGCAACATATCAACCACAATGCAAGTATCAAGGAGCAAACGTCTCATCTTGCGACCTCCTCCTGAATTGCTATTTGCATCAATTGCTTGTCCTTTTTCCTGTAATACGCCAACTGTGACCTAAGTTCTGGGTCAGTTACTTCGGAGATGAAACCTTTGTGCGCTACTGCCCACGCCCATCCCTTAGAAACTCTCTTTCCCGACTCAGTGGATTCTGCAATATCTGTCGTGTTGTTAGTTGCAACTGCCGTTGTTACAGCGTCGTCCATTGCCTCAGTTTCTTCATAGTTCGTTTTCATTTTAAAGTCCTCCTTATTTTTGATTTTATTAGACACTGCAAAGTTAAGATAATTTTTGGCATAATGAAAAGATTTATACTTTTTTATACAAAAACAGCCGCGACGAAAATCGCGGCTGGTGCTTTAATTAATTAACGATTGATAAGTGTGGACATTTCTGATAACGCTTTGGAAGCCTGTTCCCTATCACCATCCTTACAATCAATTAAAGGAAGTAGTTTTGTGTACTGTTCGTAATTGCTGGTGAATTCTGATAAATTAATTTTGTTGCTCTTATACATTGCCACACTTGCCTGCGCAGCATATTGAACAACAGACGCTTCTGTTTTTTCACCCCTTAAATCAATTGATTTTTTTAGGATATTGTATGCATCAGTTAGTGAACTTTTTCCATATTTCAGTAGGTCAACACCTTTACGTCCCAATATATATCCCTCATCATATAGTTCGCTTTTTGCAGCAAAATATTTGATTCTTTGGTCGTAAACCATCATAAGCGTATCAATCCATACTTGCTGTTCTTGACCTGATGTTGCAAGTTGCATTTTTCTCTTAACAATATTAACACCGTTAGAATACAGAGTTTGTGAACATTCTGGGTATTTTTTAAACAAAATCGTCCACGGATTGTATGCCTTATCCCAATCACCTTGTTTGCAGTATTCTTTAAATGATTCTAATAGGGCAGTACTATCAGTATTAGAAGAAACAGAGTTTTGTCCTGTTTTAGCGGGAGTCGGCTGATACCCTGTGTTTTGAGAAGTAGAACTGCCACTTCCGTAAGTGATTTTCCTTACTGTTAACGTACCTTCTTGGATATATCCATTTTCATCTTTTTCGGCACAAGTTCTTTTGATCCAATTACCTTTGCTGTCGTATTCGTATGTGTAATCATATATATATTCAACGACTTTAGTGCCCTGTCCATTACTGCCGGTGATAAACTCGTAGTCATTAGCAATTTTTCTATAGCGTTGTACCATTCGTGAGACAAGGCCTTTTGCGTTATAAGTATATGTTATTCCCTCACCCTTAATTAACTTGTGATTATTGTAAGAATAAGTTTTTGTTTCGGCTTCATTATTATTCCAGTAACTTGGTGAAACTACTTTTTTTATTGCATCTCCATTTTGAAAGGAAACTGTATATAATTCCTTCCCGTTGCTTTCATTGTAATTTACTACTTTATTTAATATTCCATTAGTATAATACATACGAATTACACACTTGTTCCAAATTACTTTTGACAATTTACCGTTTTCGTAAACATATTTTGTGGACACAATGTTTACCATTGGCATCATATTGTAAATGCCAATCGTACTCACCCAACCAAAACCAACCATCACCTTTCCTGGAAAGTCGAGTCAATTGCCCCTTAGTATTGTATTGATATTGAGCAGAGCCAATTTGACTACCTGTTTGAAACTCTCCGAATTTGTATTCAAGTTCGTAATTTGTATATTCCACTTGGCTGATCTTACAATTAATATCCAATTCAGACGGTTGTATGTTATATGGGAAATCAACATAATATTTCTTTTGATGTCCCAATTCTACCTGAGCACTCACTGCCTGACATATCAGTACACAGAAGAGAACTACTGCGAATCTTCCTATTACTAAAAGACAGTTAATGAAACCGTTGAAATATGCTTTCCGTTCTTTGTTGTTTTCTTCCATTGTTGATTCTTTTGCGACACGTATTTTCCACGTCTCTGGTTAAACATTGCATTATCATTTGCAAAGTTACCACCTATCACCTCTCCCGCAAAGCGTTTTTCGTGAATATATTTCTATACTTTCGTGGAAATTTTTCTATATAATCGTGAAAATAAATCACACTTGGGGCTTGTAAATCGTAAAGAAATCGTAGTGCAGTATTTCCGATATCTCAAAAAGGAGGTCTGTGTCAATGCTTTTGCGGTTGAAGATGCTGTAAATGTTGGAGCGGTCAAAATTCAGTTTCTTGGCAAACCAAGAGATCGAATGTTCCGTCGCTTCAAATACCTCCTGTATTTTGTGTCCTATGTGTATTGTGTTCATTTGAGTACACGTTTTTGCAAGTTAAATTCTCACATAAGCACATAAGAAAAGCGTGAAGCCGTTTCTTTTCCCAATGCTTATTTCTTAGTAGGCATCGCCAAACGCCTTGAACACAATAAGCACGAAACGGCTCACGCTTATACAGCGTGAACCTGTCGCATACTTATTCTCGTGTTCAATAAAATTGGCGATTCTACTAAGAAGAGAATAAGAGCGTAAAGCCCAATGTTTTAATATGTTAGTTTAAAGTTTTTGTCTGTGTCGTTGTTTTTTAAGTTAATACTTATATTATTTTGTTCAGCAATTGGTCGGCGGAGATGGACATTTTGTTAAAAGCGAACCATTTTTTGCCGAGGTCTTTGAGCGACGCTCCAATGTGATAGACAATATTGTCAATGCATAAGAATCTGTCGTGAGAGTTTGCTAACTTAACTGTCAAGTATTCCTTGACAGTTAAATACAATCTCCGCTTACTTCAACTCCACCGTACTGGGCTTAATCTTGCCGGCTTTTTTGAGTTTTGCGAACTCTTCCTTTGCTTTCGCGAGTTGTTTCTGGAAGGCGGCATTGGAGTGGAGGGCGGCGACTGTGGCGGCAGCCATAATGCGACCTGCCTGAATGTCGGAGTCGTAGTGTGCGCCTACGATTTTGCGGCTCTCGCCTATTTCGTAACCTCGCTTGATGATTTCGTTCTGATGTTCAGGATTGATTTCGGCGAGAATCAACGCCGCTGCAAATCCGTAGCAACTATGTCCCGACGGATACGAACCACTGTTGCGCATGTGCTCCTCGTTGTCGGGGGTGGAGGTGTTGTCGTTGAAGAAAACAAAAGGACGAATCCTCTTGTAGTAATTCTTTGCCTTCTTGGGAGCAATGCCGCCCGCGTCGCGACCAATGGAACGCACGAGCATGAAGATTTCAGGAGTGTTTTCGAGGGTGATGGGCGTGCCAAACACTTCGCCAAAAGCATTGTTCATGCCGTCCATGCCGTCGAGGGTGGCGTCGGTGATGGCTTTTTGACCGCGCTCGGTGTTGCGGATGTTTTTGCCCCAGTAGTATTGGTATTGGTCGTTGAGGAATTGAACGCTATTGAACTCGGGATGCACCGGCAGGATGTAAAGGCTGTTTGGTACTTCCTCAGTTTTGAGGTATTCCTGCTGTACGATGTCGGTCTTGCCGGGTACGGTGTTGTTTTGAGCCGTCGCGCCTGCAAATGCAAGCACCATTGATATTAGCAAAAGTCTCTTTTTCATGGTATTTAGGATTTTCCGATTAATATTCGGGTGCAAATTTAAATTTTTTTTTGCTTTTTTTGTGCATTATTGCCGTCAAATCTTCAAAAAAACTTACGAAAAAAGGGACGCCCACCGTTCAGCAGTCGTCCCTTCGACAATTTATCTATCATGAATGCAACTAAAAATACTATTTTGAAGCCCTGTCTTGCAGGTAGATGTCGTCGATTACCGCCTTGTACTTCTCGGCGATGGCCTTGCGTTTGAGTTTTTGGGTCTGCGTGAGTTCGCCGCCGTCCGCCGTCCAAACGTCAGGCACAACGTAGAATTTGGCTATCTGTTCCACCTTGCCGATGGTCTTGTTGACCTTTTGGATTTCGTCGTCGATGAGTGCAATGACCTCTGCACGTGCTGCAATCTCGCTGTTGGAGAGTTTGTTGGCATCTACGCCGATGCCGCTGAGGTATATCTTCAACGCCTCGAAGTCGGGCGAGATGAGTGCGGAGGCAAATTTTTGGTTTTCGCCCACCATGCAGATTTGCGATATGTATGGTGATTCTTTTGCCTTGCCTTCTATCATTGCCGGGGCGATGTATTTGCCGGACGAAGTCTTGAAAATCTCCTTTTTCCTGTCGGTGATGTGGAGGTAATTGCCCTCCGACAAATATCCGACATCGCCGGTGTGGAAGAATCCGTCTTTGTCGATGGCTTCCGCCGTGGCTTCGGGGTTTTTGTAATAACCCTTCATCACGTTGGGACCTTTGACGAGGATCTCGCCATCGTCGGCTATCTTGACTATTTCGTTGCTTACAACTGGTCCCACGGAGGTGAATTTGTGGTGCTTGACCGATGCGTGTGCTACTACGGGTGATGTTTCCGTGAGTCCGTAGCCTTCGCAGACTTTGACGCCCGCTGCCCAAAGCATACGACTGAGGTTTGGCGAAATCGCCGCACCGCCGCAGCCGAAGAATTTCATATTGCCGCCAAAGAAATCCTCTCGCCAATGCTTGTAAATCGGCTCGTCCAAAGCGGCTATCTCCTTATAATAAGATTCGGGTTTGTCGTGATCCCACTCGCGACCGAGGGCGACAGCCTTGTCAAAGAGTTCCTTCTGTGTGCCGGAGAACTTCGCACCTTCCTTCATAAAGCCTTCCACTATCTTTTCGGCTACGCGGGGCACGGTGTTTACTCCGTTTGCCTTGATTTCGCAGAGGTTTTGTACGATGGTGCCGAGGTTTTGCGCGTAATATATGCCGATGCCGAGGTATTGGTATTGATATATGAAACAACGCTCATATACGTGGCACAACGGCAACACGCTGAGCACCTTATCGTTATGGTCGAGACCAAGAATTTCGCAGGAGGCGATGGCATTGCTCGTAAAATTGCGGTGCGTCAACATCGCGCCTTTTGAGATGCCCGTGGTTCCCGATGTGTAGATGATGGAGCATACGTCGTCGGTATCGACAGACTCCTTTGCCATTTCGAGTATTTTGCGGTACTTGTCGGCGTTTTGCTTGCCGAGATTGAGGACGACGTTCCAATTGTCCACGCCCTCGATTTCGTTGAACGAGAATATGCGTTCGAGCGACTTGATATTGTCCTTCACCGCGCTCACACGGCGGTAGGCGGTGGAGTCGGAGATGAATGCAAATTTCACCTCGCTATGATTGAGGATGAAGTCGTAATCCTTGCTGCTAATTGTAGGGTACACAGGTACATGCACCGCGCCTGTCATTGCTATCGCCATATCGACGAAGTTCCATTCGGGGCGGTTGTTGGATACCGTTGCTATCTTGTCGCCCTTCTTGACACCGAGCGCAAGCAGTCCGTATGCCGTCCATGTCGCCATCTGACGGTATTCCTGAGTGCTGACGGGTTTCCATTGCCCGTCCACCTTAGCCACGAGGCAGTCGGGTCGGGGGTATTTCTCGCACGCGTAGTCGAGCAGGTCAAATATTCTTGTAACCTCCATGTTGTGTTTCTTGTATTTTGTTGTGTCTTTATAATGGCGCAAATATGGTTTGCAATCCGACTGCAAATGTACATATATTTTTCGACTTTTTTTTACGGTCGAAAAAAAATTTTTTCCTTTGATTTTATAATGTATTTATTTTCAATCGGTTATAATTGATTTTTTTTTGATTTTTTTTTGAATTTAATTTTAAATCGAATTTGTTTTAACCATTTCTAAACATCGTAGTGTGGGAAATTCAGCAAACAGCAGGCAGAGGATGTTTTGAAGGTTTGAACAACTTGATTAATTTTTTTTTGCTACTTTCAAAAATTTTTCGTTCCTTTGCGTTGTAACAAAAATCATTGAACCTACTACATGAACAGCAAGCAAAACCGCATATCGGAGATTACGCAGATAATAGAGCGCGAGGTGGTGCGCTCGCAGCAGGACATCATCACCAAACTTGGCGAGCGTGGCATCGACATCACACAGGCGAGCCTTTCGCGCTACCTCAAAGAGATACAGGCGTCGCGCATACCCGACGGCGAGGGAGGCTACATATACAAGTTGTCCGACAGCGCGAGTCAGTCGCAGACGGCGGGAGTGGCGTCGGAGATAATGTCCGTGGAGTTTTCGGGACAGTCGATAATGGTGATACGCACCGGCGGCGGGTACGCCAACGCCGTGAGCGCGGTGATAGATTCGCACCGTCTGCCATACTTTGCCGGCACCGTGTCCGGCGACGACACCATAATAATTGCAATCCGCGACGGCTATACACGCAAGCAGGTCAGGCAGTTGCTCGTTACAGAATTTCCTTACATCAAAGATAAGTTCATAAATGAATAACCTCAAAAAAGCCGTGCTTCTCCTCGAAGACGGCACCAAATATCAGGGCTTTTCGTTTGGCAGCGAAAAGTCGATTGCGGGCGAAGTGGTTTTCAATACCGCTATGACCGGCTACACCGAGAGCCTCACCGACCCGAGTTACAAGGGTCAGATTCTCGTGGCTACGTACCCTATGGAGGGCAATTACGGAATCCCCGGCGACAAGGCCACCGACAACATCCCCGACTTTTTCGAGTCGGACAGGATTCACGTGCAGGGTTTTGTCGTTGACGACTATTCCTTTGAGTACAGCCATTGGAACGCCGCCAAGAGCCTCGACCAATACCTCAAAGAGAACGACGTGCCGGGTATTTTTGGCATCGACACCCGCGCCCTCACCAAGCGTCTGCGCGAAAAGGGTTCGATGCTCGGCAAGATAATCATCGACGACATTGTACCCGCCGACTACGACCCAAACAAGGACAACCTCGTGGCGCAAGTGTCGTGCAAGGAAGTCACTACATACGGCGATGGCAAGAAGACCGTGGTCCTCGTTGACTGCGGCGTCAAAAACAATATCATCCGCTGTTTCACCCGTCGCGGCGTCAAGGTAATCCGCGTGCCGTGGGACTACGACTTCACTACTTTGGAGTACGATGGACTGTTCATCTCCAATGGTCCTGGCGACCCCAAGATGTGCGTTGCCACCATCGAAAACCTCCGCAAAGCCCTGCAACAAGACAAGCCGATATACGGCATCTGCCTTGGCAATCAGTTGCTTGCGCTTGCCGCCGGATTCGACACCTACAAACTCAAATACGGACACCGCAGCCACAATCAGCCGGTGTTGCGCGAAGGCACCGACCGTTGCTACATCACGAGTCAGAACCACGGTTTTGCCATCGACATCAAGACAATCTCCGACGATTGGTCGGCGTGGTTCGTCAACGTCAACGACGGCACTTGCGAGGGCATCAGGCACAAGACCCGCCCGATATTCTCCACGCAGTTCCACCCCGAGGCGTGCGGCGGCCCTGTTGACACGGAATTCCTGTTCGACGAGTTTGTGAAGTTGATTTAGAGAGGAAAGAGGAGAGAGGAAAGAGGAGAGATTAAAGTTGAAATCGAAAATCCACAAATCACAAAATCAACAAATCGTTCCAAATTATGACCCCGAAAAAAGTTTTGAGCATAGGACGGCAGTTTGGCAGCGGCGGCAGGGTTCTTGGACGAGCCATTGCCGACCGCCTTGGTATGAAGTATTACGACGACGAGATACTTGCGTATGCGGCGCAGCACAGCGGCATCAATCCCAAACTCCTTGCCGAGAAGGACGAAAAGCCGGTGACGAGCAGTTTTTTCCAAAACATCAACCACCTCATTGCCGGCAACGATTCGCCCGTGAGCGACGAAAACATTTTTAAAATTCAGTCTGACGCGATACGCAAGGCGGCTGTGGAGAGCGACTGTGTGATTATTGGGCGTTGTTCCGACTACATCCTGCGCGATTACGAATATTGTATGAGCATTTTTTATTGGGCACCCATCGACGACCGCATCAACCGCGTATCGCAGCGGCTTGGCACCGACGACCGCGACAAGGTGCGTCAACTCATTGAGCGCGAGGACAGTCGCCGTGCCAAGTATTACAACTATTTCACCGGCAAGACTTGGGGCGCGGCGGCAAGTTACGATGCCTGTCTCAACGTTTCGCTCCTCGGCGTGGACGCCACGGCGGAATTGACGATAGAGATGTTTAGACGGAGATTCGGGGTGTAACTAAATCGGGCACCAACACCTACACCGCTAATCTATTTCAACAATCCTGTCATATATACCGGCAGAAGTAATGTTTTGTCGTCTTTTTGTAAATCTTTGGTATAAATCAGCACTGGCTGACCAATGCGTGATGAATATTTTTTGCAAAAAGCGTCTAACGAAGCGTGTGCCTTGTAACCTGACGATTTTACCTCGATAGGAATCAGTTTGCTGGTGTGTGCGAGCAAAAAATCCACTTCGTAGTTGTGCTTGTCGTCTTTTGGGAAGGTGTAATAAAACAACTGATAGCCCGCAGTGGCAAGCATTTGAGCCACAACGTTTTCGTAGATGTAACCGAGGTTTGCGTCCAATTTGTCGTACAATAATTTTTGGTAGATGATGTTCTCGGTGTAGTCTTTGTCCCAGAAACACATTGTTACAAAAAGCCCCGTATCCGCCATAAAAATCTTGTAACGCGACAAATCCCGATTGAGCGACATGCCTACCATTGGGTCGGTACAGCGGTAGGAAAACAGGGTGGTTTTGCTGTCGGCAAGTGCTTGCAGGAGTTCGGCCTTCTTGTCTTCGGTTTTGTTGCCTATTACGGGGTACGGCTGATAACGCGCCACATTGCCGCTCAATTGCGCCGGAATATCGCGAAACAGCCTTTCAACGCTGCCACTTGGGTCAATTTTCTGAAAATCATCGAGATATAGCCTTATGATACTGCGTTTGGTCTTGTCCACAAGGCTCAGGTTGTTGGTATTGAGATATTGGCTTACAGCCTGAGGCATACCACCTATCAACATATATAGCCTAAAATCAAACATTGCCTTGCGGTGGGCGTTTTTCAACGGTATTTGGCTGTCGTAAAACTGCCGCAAAAGTTCCACTGTGGCATTGTCGTCCAACGCCCATCGAAACTCCTCGTAATCCATTGGGAACATTGTAACGCGGTCTTCTTCGCTTGGAATTGTGATGTCTTTGGTGTTTTTTTTGATGCTGATGAGCGAGCCGGTCTCAATGTAGTCGTACCGTCCGTCTGCCACCAAATACTTGATGGCTTGGCGCGCTTTCGGACAGTTTTGTACCTCGTCAAAAACTATCAGCGACTTCCTTGGTTTGAGTACAACGTTGTAGTGCAGTTGCAGTTGCAGAAAAATGTCGTTCAAGTTGGTCAGATTCTCAAAAAGGTTTTTGACTTTTGGAGGTGCTTGGTTGAAGTCGATTAACATATAGGATTCGTACTCTTGTTTCGCAAATAGCGACACCAATGTTGACTTGCCTACACGACGCGCACCCTCAACTAAAAGGGCGGTCTTGCCTTGTTGAGTGTTTTTCCATTCGAGAAGTTTGTCGTAAAGTTTTCTCTTAAAAATTGTTCCCATTTTTTCGTCTAATTTTTGTGCAAAAATACGAAATATGTTGCTGCCCCCAAAATTTTTTTGCACAAAATTCGTGCTGACCCCAATATTTTTTTGAGCCAAATTCGTGCTGACCCCGAAATCTTATAAAATCCAACCCTGAAAACAATTTTGGCATCGACATCTAAAAATTTTTCGACATCATTAAAAAAAAAATATTATTTTTGCAAAATCAAAAAACTCATTAAGGACAACGCACTTTAATATCAGACGCAATTTGTTATGGAATCTCCCGCAAGCATCAACAAGGGCAACCCCGTGTACATCTCTTTCGCGCCAAACAGCGACGAAAAGCCTGAATACGCCCACATCGCCGATTGCGTTGAGAAGTTGAAGGAGGCGTTTGAGGACAACAACATCGAATACCGCATCACCGATACGCCCGACTCTGACATTGAAATCTCCAACTTCGACAATGAAATCGGATGGCAAAGTCAGGTGGTAGTGCTTGTGTTTTCCGACAGGTATTTCCGCTCGTTTCACTGTATGCATCAATTTGCACAAATAAAAAAAGCACTCAAAAAACATCCCGAAAAACGACTTTTCTGCATCAAGAGCGGCAACTTCAACCTTTCAGACATCAATTACATCCTCGACCTCGAACATTATTGGGGCGACCAAAAACAAGATTACGAAGAATCAGAATATTTTAAAACCCGCGAGCATACGGGCGTGGAGAAGGCGGCGCACGAAAACGATTTTTATATGAACGATGTCAGAAGCCTGTATTCGTTTTTTAGCACATTGAACTATGCGTACGCCACGCAAGACGATTGGGGCGGATTTGTGAAGGAGATTGTCAATAGTTTTACTGTCCCGTCCAAATATGCGCTCACTGTCCAGGAAAAGAAAAAGGCAAGGAACAAACAATTGAAATTCGTGGGCATCGGCTGTGCTTTATGGGGGGTGATACCGTTGTTGCTATTGGTGGTGTATGCTTGGATTGACTTGGCTGACGAAAGCATAGAAGAATCGTCTATCATTCGGTATTCAAGGGGGGTAGATAATATGGAAATCTCCAAAATCACTTGGTTCTCGGGCAAATCGGTCGCGCTGCATATCCGCCTTACCAACCCAAACGACCGCGATACAGTGATATATGCTTCTCGTAGTTGCCATCTGAAATACAATGACGATAGGTATCAATTGGATTCTGCAAACGGCATAGCGACTTACCCCGATTACGACATACTCGCCGCGCACGATACAGTATCTTTTACTTTGTATTTTGAAGAATTAGACTACGATTCCGACACAATAGACTTTGTTTTGAAGCCTGGCGTGGGATTTTATGGCATCATTCTAAACGACGAAAATGAGGAGGAATAGGCTTATGGAAGACAATTTGCAACATCAGGAATGTATCAACCCAAGACGTCCAGTGTATTTTTCGTATGCGCGCAATAGCAACCGCAAAGCCGGCTGGGAGCATATTTCCGACTGCGTGGAGAAAATTTTGGCGACATTCCGCGAGCGAGGGATCGAGTATCGCGTGGATGTCAAGGACATCGGCGCGGGCGACAGCATCTCCGACTTTGAACGCGAAATCGGTTGGAACAGTGAGGTGGTTGTGCTTGTGTTTTCCGACAAATATTTTCGCTCGTTGCATTGTCTGTACGAGTTTGTACAGATAAAAAACGCTTTCAAAAAACACCCCGAAAAAAGGCTCTTCTGCATCAAGAGTGGCGACTTCAATCTTGCCGACACCAATTATATAATGGAGTTGGCTCATAATATGGGCGACATCAAGCAGGAATACGATACCATTGAATATCACCACCTTCGCAGTCATTCCGGCACGGAAATAGCGGCATACTCCAACGGTTTTTATATAGACGATATCAGGGATCTCAATTCGTTTTTTGGCAGTATGAAATGTTACGACGCCAATAGCGACGATTGGAACGGACTGGCGGACAAAGTTGAGGATTATTACACCAATGCAACCAAATCGTTCCTCCTAAAAATCAAAGAAAAACGTGCAAAAATTGCCAAGACTGTATCGTTGGCGGTTGGTTTGGTTCTGTTGGCTTTGGCGGTATGGCTTTTTTATTCGTTGTACGACAATATATCTATCAATTATACTGTGGAATATCCCGAATACACGGAAAACTGTTTTTTGCAGGGGGACGAGGTTGCCACCAACATCACTAAAATAACGTCCGACGACAAATATATAACGTTGTATTTTCATTCTGTTAACCTTACCGACGATACTCTGCGCAAGGTGGTGGTAGATACCGCCGCCACTCGCATTATAGATATATTATCTGAAAGTGATTTTGTGGAAGTTAGCGGCGGATTCAAGAGGGGATTGCCTGAATATTATCCTGGTGGCAAAGGCTCTTTTGTGGATTACGTAATGAAATTTCAGAAAATAAAATTTAATGAATTAGATTTTGTACAGGGCGACGGGCGTGGGATTTTTGGCATCTATGCGAGGAAAAACCAATCTTATAAAGTCGAAAGCCCTTTTAATCCGGAGGGTTTTCAAGGCAGTAGCATTACAATAGAGCATCCGTCGGTTTCGGATGGATATGATGATTTCCAAGTTGCCAAGATAGAACTTACCGACGAAGCCACAGTGGTGTTTATGCATTTTGTCAATCTGTTTGGCGAAGATACATACGCTTCTATTCCGCGAGATTGTCATATTGTAACAAAAGACACGGTGTACAAAGTCCGCAATCTCAATGGAATCACCTTTGAGCCGTTTGTGACACCTTTCCCAAGCAATACTGCCTTGGATTGCGCACTGTTTTTTCCGCCGATTGATTTCAAGACAGATTCCATCGATTTGGTATTTGACGATAGCACGGCAATTACTGGCATAAAACTACACCGCGACACCATCGCCACAGTCGAAAAACCTTTTGCATCGGGTCAACGGCTTGGCAACGCTATAATTACAAAGGTGGAAGTCAACAAGAATGAAACCGTTTTGCATTTCCGTCACGCCAATACTTTTAAAAATAAGATTTTGTACGTGAGCGCAAACAGCGATTCGTACATCTTGGCTGGCGGGCAGAAATATCCGCTTAAAGATTATTCGTGCATTTCGATAGACACAACCAAAACTCCGATTCCCATAGGCACGGCGTTGGAATATGCATTGTTTTTCCCTCCGATACCGCCCGACACCGAGGTCATCGACTTCATCAACAGCGAATGTAGCCGCAAGGATTTGGGCGACAAGCAGTTTAATAAAATGCTCGACATCTTTGGCGATGAATACGCCGATGATAGCCGCAACACGATTTCAACGGGCATTTTTGGCATCCGGCTCAAATTCCGTGGCAAATTTATCCATCGAAGTCCCAGACTTCGTAAAAAGTAAAGTCCTGATGGGGCAAAATAAAAAGGCGGAGGTGTGCACCTCCGCCAAATTAAAAAATCGAGTGAATATTCCTATTGTGTAATCACCACGCCGCCGTTGCAAGGTATTGTGATAGATACTTGCTGTTTCTTGTTGACTTTAACATCCTTGACGCTGCCGTTGAGTTGGTCGTCGTCGGAGTATTGCTTCACGGTGCTGCCGGCGGCAAACATCGGGAGGGTCAATGTGGTTTTGAGAGTCTCCTTCTGAGCGTTGATGCCCACGATGAACCACTTGTTGCCGTTGCGACGCGCCAAGATGACGTATTTGCCCGGGTAGCCGTCGATAAACTTAACCTCGTCCCAGGTGGTGGGCACTTTTTTCATGAAGTCTATCGCCCAAGCGGGTGCGTCGGTGAGGTTGTTGGGCGCGAGGGCAAAATGCTGCACCGCGCTCTGGAACAATACCGCCACCGCCAATGCAAACACGTCGCTCGTGCGGCGTACTGTGCCGTGCTTGTTGTCGGCACTATAAAATTTGTTGAGGGCGGAGCCGCCAAAGTCCATCGAACCAACAGTGTTGCGGATGAAGGGATGCAGACAGGCGTTGAACGCCTCGTTGTCGCAAGCACCCTGACCAAAATGCAGGTTTTCGGACGCGAGTACAGCCTCAGACGCGGCGTAGTTGGGGAACATCTTTTCCCAGCCGCGAGGCAGTGTGCAGCCGTGGAAAATCACCAACAGACCAAAATCGTTGGCATCGGAGAGGATGTCTTCGTAGAGTTGCAGCATCTGTTGCTTGTCGCCGCCAAAGAAATCTACCTTGATGCCACGGATGCCATTGTCTTGCATCCATTTCATCTCCTGGCGACGGATGCGGGAGTTGTTCATCTTGCCAATCGGGGTCTGCGGCGCGTCGTTCCAAGAGCCGTTGGAGTTGTACCAAAGGAACAGACCCACGCCCTTCTCCCTGCCGTATTTGGCGAGGTCGGCTATTTTGTCGTAACCGATTGCGCTGTCCCAGAATGCGTCTATCAAAACGCTCTGATAGCCCATAGCAGCGGAGAAGTCTATGTAGCGTTTTTGCTCGTCGTAGTTGCAACTCGGATCCATGCCGATAATCCAACTCCACGAACCCTTGCTGTAGATGTATTTCTGCGACGGTTCGTATCTTTTTTCAGGAAGGTCGAAGGCAACGGTGGTCTCCACGATGTTGTTGAGGCCGCCCAAAGTGATTGTGCGCCAAGGAGTTCTGCCCGGCAATGCCATCTGTACCGACGTGCTGCCAAATCCGTTTAACTCCTCCTCCTGCGGGAAGCCGATTTGGTATTTGGGACCGCCGATATTGAGGAGTCGGCAGCCAACGTACTTGCCGTCGGTGCCGGTCTCGCTGATGAGAACCCATGTGTTGTCTGGCTCTTTAAACAGGCAGGGGAATGTGTAGCCGTTGCCCCATCCGTTTTTGCCGGTGGCGTCGTCAACGGTGTAGGGCGTTTCGTAACTCGGCGACGTCCTCGCAAATCCGCCCATCGGTTTTGCCTGCGGACAGAGGAACGTGGTGGTGCCGTCGGGCAGGTTAAATTCGCTCGCCTCGCCGTTGATGACGCAGACCTTGGTATCCTTGGAGTCGGTGAGGATGTAGCGGAAAGCCACGTCGCGGTTGCTTACGCGAAACACCACATGGAACGAGTTTTTGCCGTCCTTGCTAAAATCTATTAGTATGGACTTGGCAACATCGTTTACGGTGCTTTGCTTGATGTTTGGCAGCGAATAGGTGTTGTAAATGTCGATTTCGGCGGTCGAATTGTCGATTTTCAAGCCGGATGTGAAGTCGCCGATGTTGGTTTTAACGCCCAATGCCGACGGCGCGATTACGGTTTTGCCGTCGTATGCCACAGTATATTGCGGCTTGCCGTTTTGCGCCGATACCACGACGGAGATTTTGCCGTCGGGACTTTTTACGGTGTATGATTCTTGGGCGTTGGAGGTTGCCAACAGTCCCAAAATCAGCGAGATAGATAATAGAACTCTTTTCATTATGTTTGTATGATGTTTTTAATAGTGTTTGCTGACTGACAAAAAGGGCAGTCCAAAAAAAACGTGAATATTTTTAGACTGCCCCTTGTTTTGTTGGTGTCTTTGTGCATACTACTTCCTGCCTGTAAAGAGGGACGCTACAAACAGGATGATTAGCGCGCCGAGCGTACCAGTAACGATAGCGTTGAGCCAATCAGGGTTGAACGTGATGAACTTGCCGAGCAAAAACTTGCCGACCACGCTGCCCAATAGACCGAGGATGATGTTGATAATCAAACCGTAGCCGCCTCCTCTGAAAAGTTTGCCGGCAAGGAAGCCGCACAAGCAGCCGATTACCAATGCAATAACTATATCCATAACTAATAACGTTTTAATTGTTAATATTAAGTTTAGGGAAAAACCCGGCGGTAAAGTTATAAAATTTTTTTGTGATGGACGAATTTTTTTTTTATGTTATTTCATCCATACAGTTGCGTTCGTGCCTTCCACTATTCCGCTGTAAGAGTGTGTGCCGTAGATTTCGCACTTGGCGCGGTTAATGATTGCGCCAGTGCCGCCGGTGCCGCGCGACGATGGGCAGTGGTTGGTGTCCCAAGCGAATGGGATGAGTCCGTTGGCGGGTCCCCACTTGCTCACAGCCTTGTAGAATGCCTTTATGCTTGCGTTGTGCTTGTCTTGGTTGGCAACCTCTCGCCAGTTGGCGGCATATTCGCCGATGATTACCGGCACACCGTGGTCGGAGAATTTGGCTTTGAGTTGCGAGAATGTTTGCTTCACCGAGTTTTCGTCGTTCCAAAGAGGCGTGTAGCCGTCGCCCGAGTTGATGGTGAAGTTGTAGGGGTCGTAGTAGTGTACTTCTACCATTAGTTTTTGGTCTGCGATGTCGGTGGGCATGGTCATGTATTGTACAGTGGACGAAGCGTTGGTGGACGGACCTTGCACCGCCAGCACCCTTTGCGCGCTGTTGCCGCCTGTGGCGCGTACCGCATCCACGAATGCTTGATTGTATTTGGCGAGGATGGGCGACAAGGTCTGGTGCTTGTCGTGGAAGAGGTTGTACTCTTGGAACGGCTCGTTCAATCCGGCGAATATCAGGTGTTGGTCGTAGTCCTTGAATTCGGTGGCGATTTGCGTCCATAGGTTTTTGAGGATTTCTATTTTGCCGTTGATGTATTCGTCGTTGCCGACGATGGAGGTGTAGGACTTGTCTGACGACGAGAATCCGAGCACTTCAATCCAGCCGCTGTCCCAGTGGTCGTTGAGTTCTACGTAGAGGCCGTCGTTGATGCAGTAGTCAACGATTTCCTTGACGCGGGCTATCCATTTGGCGTCGATTTTATAGTTGTTGTCGGCATCGCTGTGGATGTACCATGAGCATGGGATGCGCACGGCTCGGAATCCCGACGCTTTTACAAAATCGATTATTTTCTGTGATGTCTTGGTGGGCTGCCAGCCTGTCTCGCAGCCAACACCGTCGCCGTATGTGGCTTCCATGGTGTTACCGAGGTTCCATGCGGGGTACATCTGTTCGGCAATTTCCATTGCGGTGCTCGACAGCGATGTTGCCGGAAACTTTCCGGCTGCTTGCGTTACATATACGGTGTCGGGTCCGTTGGAATATTTTAGGATAATGAGACCGGTGCGTTCGGCGTCAGTTTTGTTGGGCTCGGCGGTGAATTGTCCGTCGTTTTGTATGATCCACATTGCATCGCATACTGCTGCAGCACCGTTTCCGATGCCTTTTACCTCGAATGTGGAGCCGTCGGCGGATACGGCGATTGTCTGTCCGTCGGCGTTGCTCTGCGATACTGTTACAATTGCTTTTTCGTTGCCGGCGAGGAAGGTGAGGGTCGCTGTGCGCTCCGTGTTGCCGTCGTGTTGCTCTGCTGTTACGTCATAGAAGTAATTGTTTTGGTTGTTGCTTTTTTGGACGGCTATGAGCCAATTGGCGTCCGTCTGCACGGTTACAGCCGAGCCGGAGGTTACGACAAGGGACTTCGTGCCACCATCTTTGCCGAATGCAAGCGACGTGGGGTCGGCTTTAAGCGGGACGGTGTTTTCGGTTGAGCTGTTGTTGTCGTCGTCGCCGCAACTGGTCAGCCAACAGCCAGCCAGCCACGCCACGCAAAACGGCAGAATGTATAAAAAAAACTTTTTCATGGTCTGTTAATTTTGTTGAATACACGACTTAGTTTTTAAGTCATATTCTGGTTTTAATTAATATCGCGAATTAATTACCGAAAATTTCCCCTCGTTCCACGGAGAAATTTTCGGTAATTATCTTAAAATTCTTTGTAATTTTCGTTCAAAAAAATTATTTCGCTTTCAGCCTAAACACCACCACGTCGTGTGCCTCAATGTCCCTGTCGAGCGGTTTGGAAGTGTCGCCGGCGTCCTTGTGGGCGAGTAGGTCGCGGAGGGCGAAGGTCTGCTTGCCCCATTGGATTTCGCGGTCCACAAGTCCGTCCTTGCAGTAGTATTTTGCCCAGTCGTAAGACAAGTGGCGTTTCTGTTCCGTCATGTTGACGAAGGCAAAAGCCCATTCGTTGTTGTCGAGGGGCTTTACCCAGATGTCGAAGCCGTCAAGATTCATAAAACGGAAACCTTGGATGCCGAGTTTGTCTTGGTCGATGGCGATAACTTCCTTGTTGGTAACAAGTTGACGGGTAGGCTCGTCCATCTTGCGGATGTCGTTGCCAAGCATCAGGGGCGAGGCGAGCATGCACCACATCACAAAGTGAGTGCGGTTTTCGGTGGGCGAAAAACCGTTGCCAACCTCAAGCATGTCGAAGTCGTTCCAATGACCGGGTCCGCTGTACTTGCGGATGTCCTTGTGCATATTGATAATGGGCCACAATCCAAACTTGGACCACGTGCCAAAAGACATCTCGCAGTCCCAGCAATGTCCGATGTCGCCAGAGATGCGCCACATGTGTCCCACGTTTGCGCCCCACAGCCACGGCTTGTTGTCGCCCCACTCGCAGATATTGAAAATCATCGGGCGACCGGCGGCGTAGATTGCGTCGCGCATCAGGGTGTAGGAGGCGGGGGCGTCCTGCTGATAATTGAATCCGCCGTTGCCTGAGCCAGTGTAGCACCAGTCGAATTTCAGAAAATCGACTCCCCACTGTGCGTACTGCCTTGCGTCGTGGTACTCATAGCCGCGTGTGCCAGGGTAGCCGCCGCAAGTCTTGGTGCCGGCGCAGTTGTAAATGCCAAATTTCAGACCCTTGGAGTGAACATAATCCGCCACGGTCTTGATGCCGTTGGGGAATTTCTGCTTGTTGGGAACGAGGAGCAACGTCTCTGGGTCGCGCTCCATCTCCATCCAGCCGTCGTCGATAACGATGTACTCGTATCCGGCGTCCTTCAAGCCGAGTTTGATGAAGAGGTCGGCGGTCTCCTTTACAACAGTCTCGTTGATGTCGCAGGCGAAGGTGTTCCAACTGTTCCAACCCATCGGGGGCGTCATGGCCAATCCCTCAAACTTCTGCGCCGTTGCCGGGATGGAGAGGGCAAGGGCGGAGGCAATTGCCAAATTTTTAATCATTCTCATAATTGGATATTATTTTTTAAGTATGGATTGAATAAAATTAGTAAGTTCGTTAGCAATCTGTTCGTGTTCCTCGACGCTTGGGTGCGACGCACCGCCAGAGTTCCACGACCGAGAGAAGAAGTATTTGTGGATTCTGTCGGGCCAGACTTGTTGGAGACGCTGCTCGATTGAGGTAAGCATTTTTTTCTGCCAATCGCGGAGAGGCTCATCTGCCATTGGACTTGTAAGCAGAAATACGTGCCAATTGGTAACCATATCGCCGTTCATATTGAAATCGACAACCTTCTTCACGAAATCGACATACGCATCACAAAACGCGGTGGAATCTTGTATGCCGTCGTTTTGACCAAGGCAAATACAGAACAGGTAAGTGCCGAGTTCGTGCTTGTATGGCTTTTGGTTGTTGCGGAGAATATACTTGTCATATACCTGAGGCATAGTAACTTCCATATCGCAACAACTGTGAATAAGTCCGATGCCCGACACCGACACCAACGACCAAGCCGAACCAAGATTTCGCGCTGTCCGGGGACCATAGCCGTAATAAGCCCTGTGCCAATCGCCCCATTTGTACTGCGAGCCAGGCATCAATGAGGTGTCGGCCTCCGCGCCGCAAGTGATTGAATTGCCGATAAATTCAATTGTGCCATACACATTGAATGGTTGACAAGGCAGGATTTTGGGCGCGGACACCCAATTGACCTGAGTGTAGCCCATAGCGGTCTCGGTATTGCGGCAAATTGTTGCCACATACTCATTCGGATGCAAATCCTCAAAACACTTTACGACATTGCCTTTGAGGGTGTCCAATACGGATTGTGGCGCATTGCCGATGACGATGTTGGTAACGGAATCTTTGGTGATTACCACCTGTGTACCGCTAATCAAATCTACCGCAACCTCCAAAATATTGGCACGGCGGTCAGAATAGTATTCGTCGCTGATGTTGATGACGCAATAATTGCCCTTGAACCTGACATTGAAATATCCGCCCGCCGCCCACTGCTTGGGGTGCAGAGAGTCGGATCGGTCGGTGCGTCCAAAATAGACTATGTTTGGATTACCACCGGGCAGTGTCTCCACACTTGGTGCGCACGCCGCCAATACGGTTGCAATCAATATCAACACAATCAAAATCCGTTTCATCATTGCGATTATTTAAGACGTTGGATTACTTCAATCATTGCGCGTGAATTGTGGTAGGGGCACTTCCAAAATCCCGCCTTCATGTCGTTATAGACAGCCTTGCCGTCCTTGTTGACGCGCCAAAACCATTCGCCATTCTTGTGGTCAACGAGGTGGGCGTCGATGAAATTCCACACCTTATATAAAAGGTCGAGGAATTTTTGGTCGCCGGTGAGGCGGTAAGTGTCGGCAAGTCCCACGAGGGTTTCAGCCTGCGGCCACCAATGGCGGTCGGTGTCGAGTTTGCCGTTTACAATTTCGTAGGAGATGGATTCGCCGTCAAAACCTTCTGCAAGAGTGATGTCAACCAAGCGGCGGCATACGGGTTTTAATGTTTCCATAAGAGCCTTGTCGTCAATCACTTCCGCTGCCTCGTAGATGAGCCATGCGCCCTCGATGTCGTGTCCGTAAGAATCCACGTGCATTGTCTTGCTCGGCGTCCAGTCCATGTCGAAAAAGAGGATGAAATGTCCTGTCTTCGGGTCGATGATTTTGTCCTTGAACACATTGATACAGTGAACGATAGATTCGCGAAGTTCGGGCGACGGCTTGGCGCGGTAGAGGTTGGTGAACGGCTCCAAAATGTGGAGGTGCGTGTTCATCGTTTTGGGGAGATTTTCCTCCTTGTCGCTAAGGCGGAGGTCGGCAATCGGTGCCCAATCGGCGGCGCAAGCCTCGGTGTATCCGCCAAACTTAGGGTCGCGGAAGTGCTTCTCGATGAGGCGGTAGGTTTCGTATGCGAGGTCGATGGCGCGTTGGTCTTTGGTGAGGATGTAATATTCCGACAGTCCGTACAACGCAAAACCCTCTGCGTAAGCCTGTTTCTTGGTGTCGGCGGGCGTACCGTCGGCGTTGACAGCCCAATAGAATCCGCCGTTCTGGGAGTCATAGAAGTATTTGCAGAGATAATCGAAGGCGCGGTCTGCCATCTTGCGGTATTCCTCGCCACCAAAAGTGTTGGCGGCTTTTGAGAACGTCCAGAGGATGCGTCCGTTGAGAATCAGACCTTTCTGCGCGTCTTTCTTGATATTGCCATTGCAATCCATCTCGCCATAGAATCCGCCGTTTTCGAGGTCCACCATATTATCAATCCAAAACCGCATGATGTCGGCGTGGGCGGCTGTAAGTTGCTGAATTAGAGATTCCTTGTTCATTTTTTTTTAGCGTTGAGTTCTTCGAGGGTGATAGTGTTGTCGGCGTTGTAGAGGTTTGAGCGGCGGTCCCAGTCGTTGGCGGTTTCGAGGAACTCGCTCCAACACATGAACCAAACCCATTTGGGCTGCTGCTTGATGATGTCGGGCGTCGGGAGTTTGCCGACCTCGCCCCACGCGATGGGCTTGCCGTTGCCGAGTTTGAGGAGTTTTTCGTAGTCCTTGCCCTTGTACTCGCTGCTGTAGATGTCGGTGGCGAGGATGTCAACGTAATTGTCGCCGGGGTAAAAACCTTCGTACTGCTTTACGTTGGGGCTGCCAAGTTCGTTGGCGTTGAAGACCCACAGCAAGTTGTTGATACCGTGGTAGTTGGTGAGGCGTTCCCACAGCATTTGGTAGAGTTTCTTGTAGTTGTCTTCCTTGTAACCCCACCAAAACCAATCGCCGTTCATCTCGTGGTACGGACGCCAGATAACAGGTATCTTCTCGTCTTGCAACTGTCTGAGATAGAAGGCGATAACGTCCACCTGCGACTTCCAGGTGTTGTTGATTTCGGTGCCTTCGGTGAAGAGGTCTTTCCACTCCTTGTCGGTGAGTTTGGATTGGATGCCGTGTTCGCCCTTCCAGATTGTGTAGTTTTCCTTGTAGTTGGGCGGTACGGCGTGCCACATGAGGGTGATGATTGCGCCCTTCTGGTGCCATTTGATGGCGTTGTCGATGGTGCGCTGACGGAAGTTGATGCCGTCCAATGAGTTAGGCTTGCTGTACCCGAAGTCTTGACCGAACACCACAGGGTGCGAGCCGGTGAAATTTTCCACGCGCTCCATGTAGATGTCGCTGTACAGAGGGTACGAGTGCTGACCGGTGAGCGTGCCGTTGCCGCTCTGTGCATAGATGAACCGCAACAATTCCTTGGCCTCCGGCGTGGCGTTAGGGTTGACGGGTGTCTGTGCGGTGGCAGTGTTCATCATCACCGCAACAAACAGTAGGGATAAAAGGATATTTCTCATAATAAATTTTAAATTGTATGGATAAAATATTACTGGATATAAATCAGGGCAAATATATAAAAAATTTTTTTTGTTGTATGGAGTTTTGGCGGAAAAAATTTTTACCTTTGTCCCAAAACAATTATACCAATGGAACAGCCACGCAAATACCCCGTTGACACACAGACGTTTGAAAAGATTATCAATGGCAAGTATGTCTATATAGACAAGACTGATTTGGTCTATAAAATGACGCACGACTATGATTATGTCTTCCTCTCACGACCGAGGAGATTCGGTAAATCGTTGCTGTGCAGTACGTTGAAGGAATATTTCAGCGGAAATAAGGATTTGTTCAAGGGGTTGAAGATTGATGGCTTGGAGAAGGAGTGGACTAAGTATCCGGTCATCAGTCTTTCGTTTGCAAAGGCAAAGACCGCAAATGAGGAGGTCAAGTCGTCAACAGCAAAGGTCTTGGCTCAATACACATACGAGATTTAGGACACCGCGCCGCTCAAAAAGGCGTACATTGTTTTTTCTAAGGACGACGACATCGACAAATTTATCGAGCATCTGAAAATTTATTTGGAGGATTTCCCGTTTTCGCTCAACAATATGAACGAAAAGCATTATCATGCCATTCTCTACACATTGCTTACATCTTTTGGTGCAAATGTAATTGCCAACCGAGAGACCGCTCTCGGCAAGGCAGATTTGGTGCTTTATATGCCCAAATCTATCTATGTAATTGAGTTGAAATACGAACAATCGGTGGAATCTGCCAAAAAACAAATCCGCCGTCGCCGTTATGCCGCCGCATATCTCGATTCGGGCAAAAAGATTGTGAAACTCGCAATTAAGTTTTCTGAAAAGGAAAGAAATATTGTGGAGTATGAGAAGGCGGATGAAAAATTGTAAAACAAATTACCGAAAACCCCTCTCCACCAATCGAGAGAAATTTTCGGTAATTTTCGTTCAAAAAAAATCTTCGTTTCAAAATCTTACACATTAAACCTGAAATGCATAATGTCGCCGTCCTGCACGACATAATCCTTGCCTTCGATGTGGATTTTGCCGGCGTCGCGGCAGGCTGCCTCTGAGCCGAGGGAGATGTAATCGTCCATCTTGATGACCTCTGCCTTGATGAAACCCTTCTCAAAGTCGGAGTGGATAACGCCGGCGGCCTGCGGTGCCAATGCGCCCTTGTGGAATGTCCAGGCGCGGCTTTCCTTGGGACCTGAGGTGAAGAAAGTTTCGAGGTTGAGCAGTTTGTACGCCGAGCGAATGAGTTTTACCACGCCCGATTCTGTGAGACCGAGGTCGTCGAGAAACATCTTGCGGTCGTCGTAGGATTCCATTTCGGCGATTTCCTCCTCGGTCTTGGCGGCGATGACGAGGATTTCGGCATCCTCATCCTTTACGGCTTCGCGAACAGCGTCCACGTGCTTGTTGCCGGTCAATACCGACTTCTCGTCAACGTTGCAGACATACATCACGGGCTTGCTTGTAAGAAGAAACAACTGCTTGGCGGCGGCTTGCTCGTTTTCGTCGAGATCTACGCTGCGGGCAGATTTGCCTTGCTCGAGAGCGGGCTTTATCTTGTCCATCACCTGCAAGAGCAACGCTGCGTCCTTGTCCTTGGCGGTCTTGGCAATTTTTTCGGTCTTGGCGTAACGCTGTTCGATGGTTTCGAGATCCTTAATCTGCAATTCGGCGTCGATGATTTCCTTGTCGCGCACGGGATTCACAGAGCCGTCAACGTGCGTAACGTTCTCGTCCTCAAAACACCTCAAAACGTGGATGATGGCGTCGGTCTCGCGGATATTTGCGAGAAATTTGTTGCCGAGGCCCTCGCCCTTGCTTGCGCCTTTTACGAGGCCGGCGATGTCCACAATCTCCACCGTTGCGGGAACAACCTGCGCGGGATGGTCGATTTTTTCGAGGGCAATCAGACGATCGTCAGGCACGGAAACAACGCCCACATTGGGTTCTATCGTGCAAAAAGGAAAGTTGGCAGCCTGAGCCTTCGCGCTCGAAAGGCAGTTGAATAACGTTGACTTGCCCACGTTGGGAAGTCCTACAATGCCACATTGAAGTCCCATATCTTATTGTTTTTTAACGTCTTCTACGATTGAATTTTTTGATTTGTAATACATAACCACAAACGCTATCAACGCCAACAGTATCAGCGTCGAAGCCACGGCGGCGATTATCTTGCCAACTCGCACCGATGTCGGGTCAAACTTGAACTCTATCTTGTGGTCGCCAGCCGGGATTACCATTGCGCGGAGGATGTAGTCGGCGCAGATGTGCTCCACCTCCTTGCCGTCGAGGTAAGCCTTCCAGCCTTTGGGATAATAAATCTCCGAGAACACTGCGAGCCTGTCCCTGAACGCACGAGCCTGGTATGTGATGTGGTTGGGCTTGTAGTCGGTCAATACCACTGCGCTCGAATCCTCGGCGTAAATCTGGTCGGAGGGCAGGGCAGAGAGGTAATCGGCAAACTGCTTCTTGTTGATGATTGCGGTCTTGGAGAGGTCGTTTTTCCTGAGCGACGAAATCTCCTGGTCGGCGGTCTCCACCATATCAAACTTGTTGACAAACCACGCATTGCCGTAAGTGTTCATATTGACGTAGGGCATTGACGCTGGGTCGAGGATGATGAATTTGGTGTTGAGCATATTGAGGGCTTGGCTCGACTTCACGAAGTTGTCAAACTGAGCCTGATTCTGACCCGCCAACGACCTTGCGTAACTTACGGTCGGGGCGAGCAATGTGTCGATAAATTCCTGATAACGACGCATTTTGGCACCGTGATAGCCGCCAATCGACTTGTGGAAATACGACGTGCGGGCGTCGTTGAATACGTTGGCGGAGAGGTTCAATACACGGAAGTTGGGGTCGGTGTCCTTCTGTATGAATTGGTCGGCGGCAGACGGACGGAGTATGTTGCTCACTTCCGATGCGTTGTGGTAATCCTTGCTGCTGAGGTAGCGCATATCAACAGTCCAAAGGTCCAATACTGTCAATACTCCCAAGACGATGACGAGAGCCTGAGTCTTGATGACTTTTTTGAAGTACAGGAACACCACAAATGCCGCAATAGCAATGAATCCCAATGACCTCAAAGCGTCGCTGCGGAGTATCGACTTGCGCACCAATGTAAGGTTGTCGGAGAGGGAGTTGATTTGGGCTGCTGCCTCGGGATGCTCGGCGGAGTATTGTGCGAAACTTGCGGTCTCCTCGTTGGAGATGAACGAGCCTGACAGCGACGGGAATATCCAGAACAGCAAGCAAAGGCCGCCAGTGATGCCCACTGCCCAATAGAGTTTGCTATTGTCAAACTTGTAATCGTCTTGCTTGTCGGTGAGTTCCTTGATGGCCATCATTGCGAGGAACGGGATGCACACCTGCGCAATTACGAGTGCCATCGACACTGAGCGGAATTTGTTGTACATCGGGAAGTAGTCGAACATCAGGTCGTTGAACAGTCCGAAATTGTTGCCCCACGACATCAATAGCGACAATATCGTGGCGGCGAGCATCCACCATTTTGCGGAGTTGCTCACCACAAACATTCCCAATACAAACAGGAATATGATTACCGCGCCCACATACACGGGACCCGATGTGAAGGGTTGGTCGCCCCAATAATGATTTTGCTGAGCCACCAATTGCGCCATATTTTTGTCCTGAACGGCGTCGAGAGCGTCGATGTTGCCTATTTGGTCGGATGCGCCGCCTTTGAAGTCGGGTATCATCAGATTGAAACTCTCCGAAACGCCGTAACTCCAAGCCATTGCGTAATCCTTGTCAAGACCCGACGACTGTTGGCGCGAGGTCAGTTCGCTCTGGCTGCGGGTGGAATATTTGCCGTATTCCCAAGTGGTCCAGAGGTTTGTGATATTTGGCAACACTGCAAATACCACAGCAATTGCAGCCACAGCGGTAGCCTTGCCGAAGTCGCGGAGCGCGTTTTTGTTGTCGGGGTTGGCCTCGTCCTTCTTGGTGCTGAATGCCTCGATTGCCTTCCAAACGAAGAACACGCCGCACAAGATTGCCAAGTAATAGAGTATCTGCGGGTGGTTGCAGGCTATCTCAATGCCCAATGCAAACGCCGTGAGGAAGAATCCGAGTACGTAGTTTTTGTTGTAACAATGGATGATGCCCGCCAACACCGGTGCCATATACGCTATTGCATAGCATTTGGTGATGTGTCCGGCGGCAATTATTATTATATTGTAACTCGAAAACGCAAACGCCAATGCGCCCACGATTGCGATGCCCTGCTTGAATTTGAGGCTTGTCAACAGCAAATAAAATCCCAACAGATAGACGAAGAAAATCGCCATTGTGCTGTAAGGCAGTCCGATATGGAGCCAACGTTGGAGCATCAGGTGTATGTTGAACGATTCCGGCGATTTGATTTGATACGCCGGCATACCGCCAAACATAGAGTTGGTCCACGACGAGAGTTCGCCGCTTTGCTCCTCATACTGAGTGATTTCGTGCGCCATACCGAGGGCCTGAATGTTGTCGCTCTGCACGAGAGCCTTGCCCCCCAAAACGGGGTAGAAGTATATCGCGCTCAATATTATGAACGCCACTATCGCGATGATGTGCGGGACAAATCCCTTTAATTTTTCTTTCATTTGTGGTTTTGGTGAAATGTATTTTATAACAAGGTGCAAAGGTAAAAAAAATGTGGGGAATAGCAAAATTTTTGTTGTCGGACGAATGTTTTTTATTTTTCCTCCACCGCCTCATACTCCACAATATTCCTTTCCTTTGACGAAAACTTGATGGCGAGTTTCACTACGGGCTTTGATTCGTCGAGGATGGCGGCGCGGTAGTCGCGGTCGTCTATTTGGTCGAGAGCGGAAGAGGTGCTGTGGTCGTATTTGAGTTCAATTACATAATTCTTCTTGGGCATACGGAGAAGCAAATCAGATTTGCCGAGGGCGGTCTCCACGTTGGCAGAAATATCCGCACCGTAAGATGTGAGTACGGTGTAAAGAATTGAATGATAATGTTTTTCGTTCATATTGTTGAGCGAGAACGGGAACTTGCGGAAAAAACGTTTCAAGGCCTCGATAAACTTGTCTAAGTCGTCGAAATCCGCAAAATCTTGGTATGCCATCAAAAGCCTGACATTGCCGTCTTCATAGCGGTAATTATAACGGAAAAGCGACTCTGCGACAGCCGTTCTTACCTCGCCATTCGGGAATCCAAGCGTGTAGATGTTGCGCCGTTGGTCGTATTCCTTAATAGTCAGATACCCTGCCTGAAACATAAATGGCACAATGTCAGTTACCTTTTCCACTGGTTGGTTGAAACGCGCTGCATTGCATCTGATGCCGTCAAAATCTTCTATCTTTACGTCAAACTTGCGTATAAGTTTAAGCAATGCCGTCGGTGTTGCCGATGAAAACCAATAGTCGTTAAGCATCTTGTCGTTCAGAGCCCTGATTACAGAAAATGGATTGAAGACCACCTGTAATTTGTGCGAAAAATGATAACCGTCGTACTTCTTCTTGAAACATTCCACCGTCTCGTCGTATGTATGTCCGTTATTATTGGCAAATGCTTGAATATCAGGCTTCAATTGCGTCAAAAACTCGTTCATTGATATGCCGCACAATGTTTCGTATTCAGGCATCAGCGAAATGTCCTGCAAATTGTTTAATGCCGAGAATATCGACATCTGCGAAAACTTGGTGATGCCGGTGATGAAGACAAAGCGGATGTATTCGTCCAGTTTTTTCAGCGGGGTGAAAAAACTGTTTTGTTTTGCCCTGATGCGTTCTTGCAGCGCGTCGTTGTCAACGGTATCGAGCATCGCGGCATCGTATTCATCAATGATTACAACAACTTTTTGTCCCGTCTTTTTGTAAATATTTTTGATAAGGTTAGACAGCCTTATGCCATTACCCTTGCCCTTGCGTTCTACGCCAAAGAGTTCCTCGTGTTCGTCAAGCATATCGGCAATCAGTTCGTTGAGCCCCGCCACCGATATATCCTTCGCGTCTGCAAACGAAAGGCTGATGACCGGATACTTCGTCCACTCCTTCTCTAAACTATCTATTTTCAGCCCTTTGAACAAATCCTTGTTGCCTCTGAAATACTCCTTCAACGTGCTGCACAGCAACGATTTCCCGAACCTTCTCGGTCGCGAGAGAAAGACATAACGGTAGTCGTGCGTCATTTTATAGACCAAACCAGTCTTGTCTATATAGACGAACTTTCCATTGATAATCTTTTCAAACGTCTGTTTGTCAACAGGGTATTTGCGTGGCTGTCCCATAGTGATAATTGTTTTGTCGCAAAGATAAAAAGAATTGTATTAATTTTCAAACCTTTTTCTCTTTCCTTCGTATAATTTATAACAAAATTTTTGCGTTTGCGTTTCTTTTTGTAAATTTGCGGCGTAATTTATCAACAATATGGTACATTTGAAAGCGATTTTTTTGGATTTTGACGGTGTAATATGCGAGAGTTGTCAGATTAAGAACGACGCTTATTACAATTCATACAAGGAATTTGGCGACGAGGTGGCGCGGAAGGTGCTCGAATATCATTTGCAGCACGGCGGCGTGTCGAGGGTCAAGATATTCCCGATAGCACACCGTATGTTCCTCAACCGCGAGATAGGGGAGGAGGAGCACCGTATGATGTGCGAGAGATTTACCGCGTGGGTGGAGCAGGAAGTGATAAAAGCCCCGCTCGTGGAAGGCGTGGAGGATTTCTTGAAAGCGTGGCAGGGCAAGGCAAAAATTTTTGTGTCGTCGGGTACACCGCAGGACGAGATGAGGCGCATTGTAAGTGCAAAAGGTTTGGACAAATACTTCACCGAAGTGCTTGGCTCGCCTACTCTCAAAGCCGACCACATCCGTCAGATGCTCCTAAAATATTCCATCGACCGAAACGACGCGCTCTTTGTGGGCGACGCCATCACCGACCGTGATGCTGCGGCGGATGCGGGAGTCAGGTTCATAGCGCGGATTTCGCAGGATTCCCGTTTACAAAAAGAACCTTATACCATACAAGATTTCCGTGAAATTGGCAATTTGGTAGGGGAGTTGTTTGCATAATGTCAGTAATGCACAAAAAAATGCAACAATAGTTGAAAAAAAAACAACCGTACTTGTTTAATGGTATGGTATTTGCGAAAGGATAACCAAATAATTATAAGTAAAAACTAATTAATACTCTCTATTATGGAAAACACGATACGAGTGGAGCGTGCGAAGAAGAAAATCACGCAGGCCGAATTGGCGGAGCGCGTTGACGTTTCACGTCAGACCATACACGCGATAGAGACTGGCAAGTTTATCCCCAACACAGTGCTTGCCCTCAAAATCGCCCGGTATTTCAAGGTGAGGCTCGAAGACATCTTCACGCTCGAAGAGACCGACTAACAATGTCTTGGGCTTTACGTAGGCAGCATCCTGCCCAGAGAATTGCCTAAAAAGAAGTACGGATCACGCCGTCGTCTTTTTAGACAATTCTTTTTTTGTTGTCTTGTTTTTGTTTAAAGTTGCCACATCGGTGTTTTTTTTGCTCGATGTGGCAACTTTAACGTATGTTTATTTTGCCACATCGGGTATTTTTTTTACCTTTGTGGCAACTTTAAAAAACATCGTCGATATGGATAGCATCATTGGAAGAAAGCAACAAAAGGAATATCTCGGTAGTCTATACCGCTCACAATCAGCGCAGTTTGTGGTTGTGTATGGACGAAGGCGCGTCGGAAAATCGTATCTTGTAAACGAATTTTTCAACGGCAGGTTTGCCTTCAACCATTCGGGATTGTCGCCAATAGACACCGAAGATACCAAAATGCTTGATAAACAACTTAGGAGTTTCGCGTCGTCGCTGCGCAAATACGGTTATGACTCCGATGCCCGAACCCCGAAAGACTGGCTCGAAGCATTTGATATGCTCATTGAACTGCTTGAAAGCAAGATGGTTGGCACAGACGACAAGCAAGTGGTGTTTCTTGACGAACTGCCCTGGATGGATACGCCAAGGTCAGGGTTCGTTACCGCTTTTGAGCATTTTTGGAACGGCTGGGGCGCGTCGCACCGCAACCTTATGCTCATAGTGTGCGGCTCTGCGACATCGTGGCTCAACGACAAGTTGATCAACAATCACGGCGGGCTTTTCAACCGTGTTACCGCCGAAATATACCTGGAACCTTTCACGCTGAGCGAGTGCGAGGAATATTACAAAACGTTGGGTATCAGTATGAACCGTTATCAACAGACAGTCGCCTATATGGTATTCGGCGGAGTGCCGTATTATCTGTCGTTGATGCGCAAAAAATTCAGCCTTGCACAAAACATCGATTTCCTTGTATTCAGCAAGCGTGCTCCATTGCGTAACGAGTTTGAGAGGCTGTTTGAATCGCTGTTTGTATCTCCAGACGATTATAAAAAAATCGCCGTAACTCTCTCCCAAAAACGCGAGGGGTACACGCGCAAGGAGATTGCTCAAAAAACAGGAATCCCATACGGCGGTGGTCTCAGCAAAATTCTCAACACGCTGGAAGTGAGCAATTTTGTAACGTCGTACCAAAATTATAAGGGAAATGCAAAACAGACATATTACAAACTTACCGACAGTTTTGTGTCGTTTTACCTGCAATTTGGCTACAAGAAAAATCCCGGTGAAAATTTCTTTGCCGACAATTTTGCTTCGGGGCGTTTGTCGGCGTGGCAAGGGCTGGCTTTTGAGCAAGTATGTTTCGCGCACATCAGGCAGATAAAACGCGCCCTCGGCATCGCGTCCGTCAACACTGTGGAAATGCCTTGGCGCAGTCGCAACGCCGACAACAATGCACAAATCGATATGGTGATAGAACGCGCCGACCAAGTGGCTAACATTTGCGAAATTAAATTCAGTATGTCGGATTTTTGCATCGACAAGGATTACGACCGCAACCTGCGCAACAAACTGCAAACCTTTATCGACCAAACAGCACCGCAACTATCATTGCACCTAACGCTCATCACCACATTTGGATTGAAGCCAAACGAGTATTCGGGCGCGGTGCAGAGTGTTGTTACAATGGATGATTTGTTTGCAAATTAGTATTATATCACCGCCTCATAAATTCTCTTGCCGTTGTATTCAATCCACTCGGGCTTTTCCTGTATCACTTTGTTCTTTAAGAATGAGAACGTAACGAGGTAGCCTTCGTCAAGATTCCGCGTTACAAGGTATTCCGACAGTTGTTCACGTCCAGAAATCTCGTATTCTGTCCCGTGCCAAATTTTAAGTTCGATGACATATTCTTTGCGGTTGTAGGTTACAACCAAATCCATGCGGCTTTCGTCGTCGTTTTCGGGTTCAGAATAATAGAAGCCCGTGCCGTTGATAATTGGTTTCAAGAAACAGATAAACATAAAACGTCCCTCGCGTTCAAGGAACTCCTCTTTTTTCTGTTTCTTAGACATCAGGTCTTTGAAACGGTTGATAATCAGCGGCATGTTCAAGTCGCCGTTTTTGTCGATGAATATTTTGAACCCAATGCCCGGTGTGAGGGTGGCGAGTTGGTTTTCAGATATAAAATAATCGTACAAGACTTGTTGGAATATCAGGTTGTGAATCTGAGCCTGAGAGTTTTCGTTGGGTCTTATATACGCGAACATGCGCCCCAACTCCAAAGGCAAGTTGTTGGCGTAGTAATTGATGTGAAAGTTTTCCAACGTGATGGCGCGAAGAAGTTTTTTCAGGTCGGGATACGACTCTATGTAATTCGTTATGTGTTTAAGTATCATAAATTTATTGTCTTTTATGATATTTTTGACAGCTTTCAGGACACCTTCTTCGCTCCAATTTCTGTCCAAATTCTCGTCAATCTCCTTGCATACACGACTTACAAGTACGGGGTATCCCGACGTGTATTTGTGTATTTGCTCCGAAATTTCCTTTATGTCAAAACCGATATGATAATCTTTTTCGTATTCGACAAGCATCGTGCTGATTTCCTGAGGGTTGAATGTCATATCAAGGTTGTATTCGGCTGCAACGTTCCATGGCGAATTGAGTTGATGGTCCGATTCGGGGCGTATTTTGAGTTTGAGGTTTTTTACGTCATATACGCCCGCCAAAATCACCGACCAAAATGTATGGCTTTCGTCGTTTACCTGCTCGCGGTCGAGGTACATGTTGCGCAACATTCCCAAAAACCGTACAAACACGTCGTTGTTGCTTGCCTTGTCAACCTCATCAACCAGCAGGACGACTTTCTTGCCACACTTCTTACAATAATCCGTTATTTTTCGGGACAACACATCGAAATTAAACTTGGAAGTTCGTTTGGCTTTTTGCCAAAAACTGACCGAACTGTTGTCGTCTATTTTGGTACAGGCATCCATCACCTTGGTACAGAAGTATTTGCAAAATGATTTGTCGTCCACCCAATCTTCCTCTGAATATTTCTCGAAACTTGCCGGTATTACCAAATACCTGTCCGACATGTTCCACAATATCCAATTGAGCGACGTACTCTTGCCAAACTGGCGCGCACGGGTGATGGTAAAATATGCCTTTTGGTCGATAAGCCGCTCGAAGACTTTCATCTTCGCCGTGGTATCAACCATATAGTGCCGCTTTGGGTCGCACGTTACCGATGTGTTGAAATACTTTGCCATAGATACAATATTGTGTGTATTGTCCGTTGCAAAGTTAAGAAAAGTTTTTGGACAATTCTTTGTTTGCGCGGTAATTTTTTGTTGCTAATCCAAATAATACTGCCTTCGCTCTTCGGGTGTCAGCGGGCGGTCTTTAAATTGTTCTGTGGTTGAGTCGATTAATTTCTGTAGGGGCTGGAAGTCCCATATCTTGACCGTGGCGTCGTCTGATGCAGACACGATATATCTTCCGTCGGGGCTGAATGAGGCGGAGTTGACATAGTCTGTATGTCCCTCCAATGGGCTCCCCAACTGTTGTCCTGTCTTTGCGTCCCATATCCTGACCGTTACGTCATCTGATGCCGACACTATGTATCTTCCGTCGGGGCTGAATGAGGCGGAGTTGACAGTGCTTGTATGCCCCACCAATGGACTTCCTACCTGTTGTCCCGTCTTTGCGTCCCAAATTCTGACAGTATTGTCGTCTGATGCCGACACGATATATCTTCCGTCGGGGCTGAATGAGGCGGAGTAGACAATAGCAGTATGCCCCTCCAA
>CAMJWL010000012.1 GCA_946409405.1 uncultured Bacteroidales bacterium | reverse complement strand
TTAAAAAAGAAATACATTGAAATTCATTGTCATCATACGTTACTACTCTGACACGGGACACATCTTGCTGCCGTTTATGGTGGAGCAAAACAAGGACCGCGACCTGTACGAGTTTAAAATGAAGGTGTCGCCAGAGAATATCAAGGGCGAGGAACATATGTATCCAGAATATCAGAGGAAGATAGCCAACCTCGCCGACTGCAACGAGAAGATGCTCCGCAAGCACGGGCGCGTAAACCCCGATTTGTTGGACGGCAACGTGGAGAAGATAATCGACCTCTGCATAGAAAATGGCGTAGGCATTTACTTTATATGCCCCAACATCCGCGCCGTGCTGCCCGAAGACGAGGTAGAGATAATGCCGGAACGCGCCCATGCCGTGTTCAATTTTGAGCGCGACGACGAGGAGACACGTTATTATCTGACGGCGAGGTGCAGCGGCAAAAATGTCTCCTTGCGAAAAAAAGAAGTGGTGGTACTTTCCGATTCGCCTTGCAATATATTGATAGACAAGAAATTATTGCGATTTAGCGACATCAACGCCAATAAACTGACGCCTTTTGTAGGGAAAGACTATATCTCCGTGCCAAAACGCGCCGAACTCGAATACTTCCAAAAGTTTGTAAAAAGTGCCATCGCCACCAATGCCATCGTGGAGGCTGAGGGTTTCCGCATCATCGACATAGTTTCAAAAATCTGCGCCGTAGTGTCGGTGGAAAACGACATTACTGGCGGCGCGGTCATCAGCCTCAAATTCAAGTACGACGACATGGATTTTGACCCAACGAGCGCAAACATCATTGTAGTAAAGTTTTACGAGAACGGCGGCGACTATTATTTTGAGAAATTTGTGCGCAATATGGAGCGTGAAAAACAAATAGAGGCGGCTGCGGCGGAGATTTTTGGCGGCAGGGAACGTCCTGGCACTTATAGAATCAAACATTCGTCAAACCTCGTCAAGTTTCAGTACGACTGCGCCGTCAACGCCATCCTTGCCAACAAGGAGCGGCTTGCAAAGGCTGGCATCAAGAGCAACGTCAATAAGTCGGCGCACCGTTATTATACTGGCAGCGTCCACTTGGACTTCAAGGTAACCTATGCCAACGACTGGTTTGACATCTATGCCACCGTAAAACTCGACAATATGGATGTGCCGTTTGTTGCGCTCAGGCCGTATATCTTGAACGACATCCATGAGTTTAAACTGCCCGACGGCTCCATAATCATGTTGCCCGACGAATGGTTTGAGCGTTACAAAGGCGTGTTGCGAGCCTGCGAGGTCAATAAAAAGGACAACCGCATCCAACTGCACTCCTATCAATATTCCGCGCTCGATATGTTGCCGCTTGACGGCAGGGTGGAGGAGCGCGTAGCCGCCTTGCGCCAAAAACTCGACAACTTCGACAAAATACCCCTCCGCCAGCCCTCGCAAGTGAAGGCGACCCTCCGCCCGTATCAGATAGTGGCGTTCAATTGGCTCAGGATGATGAGGGACTGCAATTTTGGCGCGTGCCTTGCCGACGACATGGGACTTGGCAAGACGCTGTGTACGTTGAGTTTGTTGTCGGATAGTCCGGCGGTGGAGGCGGGCGATTTTTCGGAAGGGCTGTTTGCGTTCAGCAAAAAGATACCCTCCTTGCTGATTGTGCCCAAGTCGCTGATATACAACTGGGTGAGCGAGGCCAAGAAATTTGTGCCGCATCTGAAGATTTTGGAGTTTACGGGCAACAACAGGATGGATCACATCAAATCGTTCCCGCTATTCGACATCGTAATCTCCGGCTACGCCACCTTGCGCAACGACATCGAGAAATTGTCGGACTGCACTTTTAATTATATAGTGCTGGACGAAAGTCAGACCGTAAAAAACCCTGAGTCCCAAGCCTATCAGAGCATCATGCAACTCAAATGCCGACACCGACTCGCGTTGACCGGCACACCGTTGGAAAACTCGTTGTCTGACCTTTGGTCGCAGGTCAACTTCATCAACCCTGGTTTGCTCGGCAGCCTGTCGTCGTTTAAGCGGTATTATGTAAGCCCCATAGAGAAAAAACTCGACGGCGAAACATCGGTCAAGTTAAAAAAAATAATCTCACCCTTCATGCTCCGCCGCACCAAGCAGCAGGTGTTGCAAGATTTGCCCGACCTCGTGGAGCAGACCATCCTCTGCGAAATGACCGACTCGCAGCAAAAGATATACGAGGCGGAGAAGTCGCGCACCCGCAATTCGATACTTGAAATCATGGAGCAGGGCATTTTTGAGAAATCCACGGTGATGGTTTTGCAGTCGTTGACGCGGCTGAGGCAGATAGCATGCACACCTTATTTAATAGAAGACGGCTACGACGGCGGTTCTGGCAAGACCGACGAGGTAATCCGCGCCCTGCAAAACGTTATAGGTCAGAGACATAAAGTATTGGTGTTCTCCTCCTTCGTGCAACACCTTAACCACATCGCCCGCAATCTCGACGCGCTTGGTATAGGATATTCGATGCTCACGGGCAGCACCGACAATAGGGAGGATGCTGTGCGCAAGTTTGAGGGCGACAATGTGCCTGTGTTCCTCATATCCATCAAGGCGGGCGGCACGGGATTGAACCTCACACAAGCCGACTACGTATTTATAATAGACCCGTGGTGGAACCCCGCCGTGGAGGAACAGGCGATAGCGCGGGCGCACCGCATGGGGCAGAAAAACTCCGTGATGGCATACCGTTTTATCTCCAAAGGCACTGTGGAAGAAAAAATCCAGAGGTTCCAACGCAAAAAAAACGACCTTGCAGCCACTTTTGTAGGCGATTCGGAGATACCATTCAATTTAAAAGACGAGGTGATGTTCATGTTTGATTAAAAATTACAACTAAAAAAAGTGAAAAAATTTTGACGGATAAAAAAATGTTAATATATTAGCACCGTAAATAATAACAACAATATCATAATTCTAAACCTTTATTGACTATGGGTATTATTGGATCAATAGTTGATTTCGTCAAAGGCGAACTCATTAACGTCATCGAGTGGCAGGATCAGAGCCAAGACACTATTCTCCACCAGTACGATTGCCGTGGCAACGCAATCAAAAATGGCGCACAACTCACCGTGAGGGAGTCGCAGGCCGCGGTATTTGTTAACGAGGGAGAACTCGGCGATATTTTTCAGCCGGGTCGTTACGAACTCACCACCAACAACATTCCCGTGCTTACCAAACTGAAAAGTTGGAAGTATGGCCTTGATTCTCCGTTCAAATGCGAGGTGTACTTTGTGAACACCAAGACCTTTACGGCGCAGAAGTGGGGCACACCCAATGTGTTCTACGTGCGCGACCAGGACTTTGGACGTGTGAGCCTCCGCGCTTTTGGCACATACTCGTTCAGGGTGGTTGATCCGGGATTGTTTGTGCAGAAGGTTTCTGGCACCAAGAGCAATTTCCGCGTAGGCGAGATTGCCGAAGAACTCCGCAGCCTTATCATCAACAACCTCATCACCGCCATTGGTGAGAGCAAGGTGTCGCTTCTCGACCTCGCCGCCAATTACAGGACTCTCGGCGAGATTTGCATGAAGAACCTCAACACCAGCGAGTACGGCTTGCAGTTCACTCAATTCCTCATCAACAGCATCTCGCTGCCCGAAGAGTTGCAGAAGAAACTCGACGAAGGCACTGGCATGAACATGCTCGGCGACATGAACAGGTACCAGCAGATGTCCATGGCTGACGCTATGAAGACCGCAGCAGCCAACGGCGGCAACGGTGGCGGCGGCATGGAAGGCATGATGGGCATGATGATGATGAACAACATGATGAACCAGCAGCAGATGATGAACCAGCAGATGATGAATCAAGGCGGCTATGCACAGGGCTACGGACAGACAACACCCCCGCCGATGATGTCGCAGTACCATGTGTTTGTCAACGGTCAGCAGATGGGTCCCTTCCCGATTCAGATGTTGCAGCAGATGGTGGCACAGGGACAGATGACAGGCGACACGCAGGTGTGGAAGCAGGGCATGGCAAATTGGGCTGCGGCAAACACCGTTCCCGAACTCGCCGGTCTCTTTGGCGGCGCAACGCCTCCGCCCCCGCCGGCACCAGGTGCATAATGTACTTTTTTGGTTTTTATAGTTAGTTCATTCATAGTTAGTTTTTATTTACCGTCCGGAGCGTTGATACAATGCTTCGGACGTTTTTTTATTTTTTTTTATGTTTTCTACATAATAAATGGAACTTTTGTTGCATTATATAATAAATAAAGGTAATTTTGCCGACTAATTGACAATAACAGAAAAAAAAGGAAAAACGATTATGAGAAAGATTATTTTTATCATGACGATAGCGGCGTCGCTTCTCTTTGTTGCCTCGGCAAACGCGCAGGAGCTTGACGAAGCGATGTTGGACCAGATTTCGGAGCAACTTTCTGCCTCCGACGCATCTGAAATGAACCAGGCGTTGCAGCAGATAGAGAGGGCGAAGGTGCAACTCGGACAAGCCGCCACCAAACAGGCGCAGGCCGACAAACTCCGCGCTGAAGCCAAGTCGGCGTCCAAGGGCGAAGCCAAGAAGAAAAACAAGGAGGCGGCAGCCTTAGAGCAGCCCATCTATACGCAGCAGGTGAACGCTTACAATGTATATGAGAAGGGATACGCCACGTTATATGGCATTTTTGCCGCCAACATCAAGGAACTTGCAAGCATCGGTGCCAGCGACATCCAGGGCGACATCAGCGATCTTACTACCTTTGCCGCCGACACCTGGGCGAAGGCCGACAAGGCTCTCAAAGCCGCTCCCACAGGCAAAAAAGTAGACCAGAAGGCACTCGCCAAGATTAAGCAGGACGCCAATGCCAACCAACTCAGGGCCATTCGCTACCAGATAGAGGCGTACAAACTGCTCCTCGCTTTCAACGAAAAGCCCGACACTCCATCGGTGGAAGTGGTCAGCAACAATGACGGCAGCAATGCAAACGTGGCTGATGAGTCGGACGGATTGGCAGAAACGTCGCAGCCGAGCGACAACGCCGACACTATGGACGACGAGGGATTCAGTTTTGTGCAGGGCAACAACACCACCGACCGCATCATCTACAAGGTGCAGATAGCCGCCGACGCAATCCCGCTCTCCATCGCAAAACTCCGTCAGATTTGCCCCACCGACGACATCATCAACAACGAGGTGCAGAATGGCATCTACCGTTACACCGTGGGGTATTACACGACTTACGAGGAGGCCAAAAAAACAGCCATCACGCTGCGTGGCAAGGGCGTGGACGGCGCGTTTGTGGTGGCTTACAAAAACGGCGACCGCATCAAGGAAATCCGCGACGTATATAACAACAAATAATCCATCTCGCACGATGCACACCACAATCAATTGCAAAGGACGGCTCATCGACCTCGCCAAGCCGCAGGTAATGGGCATTATCAACGTTACTAACGATTCGTTTTACGCCAAGAGCCGCTGCCACAGCGAAGGCCTGATAGAGGTGAAGGTGGCGCGGCATCTGCAGGAAGGTGCGTCTATTATAGACATCGGCGCGTACAGCACCAAGCCGGGCTGCGCCGACATTCCGCCAGAAATGGAGAAGGAAGACATCGCCATGGCAATGCGTATCATCAACGAGGATTTCCCAGATGCCATTGTGTCTGTTGATACATTCAGGGCAGATGTGGCAAAGTTTGCCGTGGAGGAGTGTGGTGCGGCTATGGTAAATGACATTTCGGGCGGCACTATGGATCCGCAGATGCTTGCTACTGTGGCAAATCTGCACGTGCCATACGTGCTGATGCACATCAAAGGCACGCCGCAGACCATGCAAGACCATTGTCATTACGACAATATGATGGACGAGATAATCAATTTTTTTGCCACGCAGGTGGAGAAACTCAAACTTCTCGGTGCCAACGATATAATCATCGACCCAGGTTTTGGTTTTGCCAAGACGCTCGACCAAAACTACGAACTCATGCAGCATCTCGACGAGTTTAAGGTGCTGGAATTGCCGATTCTCGTTGGAATTTCGCGCAAGTCGATGATATACAAGTTGTTAGGTGGTAATCCTAACGACGCTCTCAATGGCACCACCGTACTTAATACAATTGCTCTCTCCAAGGGCGCAAAAATACTAAGGGTTCACGATGTAAAACCCGCAATGGAAGCAATCAGAATATGCGAAAAGATTGGTTTAACATAAAGACATTTGTTGTAATGGCATTGCTTGTATGCACTGCCACGGCGGTCTGTGCGCAAAAACATACGTTGGAAATCAAGGGCGGTGTGATTGCCACAAGCACCCGCAACACCGGCTGCAAAAACAAGGGCATCCTTGATTTTCAGCCGGGGTTGGTGGCGGGCGGCTCTTTCTCGTGGAATTTTATGGACGCCGCGCTCCGTGCCGTTGCCGAGGGCTATTATGCCTTGCAGGGCGAGAAGTACACCATGGACGACAATAAGACCAAGTTTGAATCGGATATTTCCTATTTTAAAATGGTGCCAAACATCCGTTACTATGCGCCATACGTCCCGGTCTATGTAGGTACGGGGCTTTATACCAGTTTCGCTACCGAACGCCAGGTTTATAGCGGCGACAAGGTGAGCGAATCGCATGGCAACAAGGAGTATTACAAGGTCATGGACTTTGGCACACGCCTTGCCTTCGGCGGCGAATTGGGCTTGGGCGAATTTAAGTGGCTGGCTGAAATCTCATACGAATACGGTCTCGCCAACATCTCAAACCGCAAGGAGCGCAAGATCAAAAACCAGGCTCTCTGCATCTCGTTAGGTGTTAGTTTTCATGTTGCGGGGAGGCAATATAGGCATTTCTGATTTTGATTTTTATTTCCAATCCTTAGTCCAAATATCTACATTGACATCCTTAAACTGTCCGCCTTCCCTGATATTTGTGTTGGCATCTTTGCCAAAAAGGAATTTGGCGACGAAACTTTTTACTGCTTCGTTTTGCGAGTCGCAAGCCATGCAGTGGTTGTGCTTGCCTTCTATGACGTACCCAAAACGGTCGCCGATGCCAAACGTGTCCCATACTTTGGCGGCTGCCGCGCTCGATACGTAGCCCGAATAGTCGCAGAGCCATTCAAAATCGGGGTTGCCGAGGATGAGGACGGCGCGGGGGGCAATCATCGAGATTATCTGATGGTGGTCGTATGGCAGGAGTGCTACTTTGCCGTTGAAATCTTCCTTGAATTTTGGGCTGAACCACGAATAGTTGGTGTTTTCCACGCGCTCCACATTGCCGCCTACGGCGAGGGTGTAGTAGTCGCTCACGCGCCAAGAGTTGATGCCGCCGCCGCCCGATTCTTGGATGATGGTGAGGGCGATACGCTCGTCAAACGCGCCCGCAAACATAGCCATCTTGCCGGCATACGAGCAGCCGGTTACTGCAATGTGGTTCACGTCGGCGCGGAGTTGGTCTTTAAGTTGGTAGAGCGCGTCGATGAGGCGGCTGATGCCCCACGACCATCCCGAATAGTTGCCGCTCGTGTTGGTGTATTCGGGGTACATCTTATAAAACGCCGCCGCAGTGTCCCTTATAGCCTGATGGCTACTCTTGATTACTTGGTCGTGCTTGAAAGGCACGAGGATGCAGCCTTCCACGAAGTTGGGACGGATGCTGCCCGACGGGAAGTTCATGCCGACGACTACCGGGAACGGGCCTTTGCCTTTTGGGATGATAATCTTGGAAGTGAACTCCATGCTCCTGCCCGACGATTCTACGCGGACGGTAATGGTGGAGTCTGCCTTGCTGAAGGAGGAAGTTACGCGGTCAAACGAAGGGCGGTTGCCGATTTCGTAGTCTTGCACCATACGCGCCACTTCGTTGCGATGGCGTTCCCATGCTGCGTAGGTGGTGTCGCGGCTGCCGTCTTGAAACCTGAACGGGTCGGGAAGGCGGTGTATTGCGTTGCTTAATGTGGACGGTGCGGGAGATACGCCGGGCTGGATGGCATGACCGGTGTTTTCCTTGCCGAAAACGAGGGGCGGTGTAGTCTGTGCCGTTGCAAATGTAGCCGATAGCGCGAGGCACATTGTAATTAATGCTGTTCTTTTCATAGTAATTGGATTTGGGTTATTTATGATGATATGGCAAACAGTTTTTTGAACACGTCGTTGCGGTAAACGTCGGTAACGTGGATGATTTCGTCGCCGATGTAGATGCAGTCGTTTTTGTCTACAGACTTTATTTTGTCTATGGCTACGATGTACGACCGGTTGATGCGCATGAAGCCGTAGGGCAGGAGTATTTCTTCGAGCGATTTCATGGTCATCAGGGTGATGATGGGCTTGGTGGGCGGCTGCATCACAAATTTTACGTAGTCTTTCAATCCACAGACGTATAGCAACTGCGAGAGGTTTACTCGCACCATCATTCCGTCGCTCTTGACGAAAATGTCGCTTGTGGTGTTTTGCGGCGGCTGGGGTGGGGGAGTGGCGGCGGCGGATTGCTCTGCCGATTCCTTCATCTCAAACCATTCGAGGCATTTTTGTGTGGCTTTCAAGAATTTGGCGTAACTGATGGGCTTCAACAGGTAGTCGGTCGCGCTCACGTCGTAACTCTCGAAGGCGTATTGCTTGAATGCGGTCGTAAAGATGATTTTGGTGTGCTTAGGCACCATCTTGGAGAGTTCCATGCCGTTGAGGTCGGGCATCTGGATGTCGAGAAACAAGACGTCGGGAGGAGTTTCCGTTATCTTCGAAAGCCCCTCCACGCTGTCGGTGTAGCCCGCCACGAGCGTCAGGTATGGTGTGCGGGATATGTAGTTTTTGATAAGTTCGACGGCTTGCGGCTCGTCGTCTATTATTACGCAGTTTAGTTCCATGATGCTGCAAAGTTAATGCTTTTAATTGATATTTTCAACTATCAACTATCAACTTTAATCTTTACTCTCTCAACTCTCAATTTCCACTTCAAGCCTGGCGTAGTAGTTGCCTTCCTTGTTGAGACCGTAGGTGAAGGAGTGCTTGTCGTGGTAGGCGAGTTCGAGGCGGCGTTTGAGGTTGCCGATGCCGATGCCGTGTCCGCTGCGGTTTTCCTGTTTTTTGGGGAAGTTGCTGTTTTCTACGTCAAATACCAGTTTGTTTTGATCCTGATGCAGGGATATTTTGATAAACGATTCTTCCTTGTTGCTTACGCCGTGCTTGAAGGCGTTTTCTATCAGGGATATGTACAACAGCGGGAGTATTTGTATGCCGGTGGTGTGCGCTGGAAAATCGGTGGAGATGGTGGTCTTGGAGGAGCAACGGAGTTTCATGAGGTAGATGTAGTTTTCCATAAACTCTATCTCGCCGTACAATGGCACGCGGTCGGCGGCGGTTTCGTAGAGGGCGTAGCGGAGTGTGTCGCTCAGGCGGGCGAGGTTTTCTTGGGCTTCGTCGGGGTTGGTGTAGATTTGACTCGATATGTTGTTCATCGTGTTGAAGAGGAAATGCGGGTTGAGTTGGTTTTTGAGCCATTGGAGTTCTGCCTTCTGGTTGTCGCGCTCTTTTTCGAGGTCTTCCACGCTTTTGATGTAATAGCGGATGCCAATCGCCGTGCCTATTACAAGGCAGTCGGTCAAGAGGTTGGGGACGAAGAAGGTCATGTAGCCCTTGAAATCCACGGGGTTAAACATGCGCAGTATTGGGAATTTGAGGAAGAATATCGCCAAAAACAGCACCAAGTTTGCCACCCAGAATGTTTTGAGACAGTTGCTGAACAAGTATTTGGGTATCAGCCATATATAGCATACGTAGAATGCTATCAGGAACGGCGCGGAGTGCATCACAGTCCAATTGAGGTTGCCCATTGCCGCCATGGTGTTGCCGTTAACAAAGAGTTCCCACAGCGGGCGGTACATCAGCATCAGGAGTACACCAAGGCTTGTGAATATCAGGATGAGGTCTTTTTTCATGGTGATTGTTGTTTTAATAAAGACGACGGGGCGGTGAGAAGAAAAGCCGTTGCCCGTCGTCGGTCGTAGCATAAATATTAGGTTTTTAGGATATTTGCGTTACATCCTGCCTCCGCCTTGGGACATCGAGGGTGTATCGTCGCCGCTTTGCTCGGTGCGCTCGAAGTCGTCGTTTTGGATGGAGTTTTTGGCGCGTTTCACTTGGATTTGCTTGCCAAACTTGTATGAAACCGACACGCCAAACCTGCCCATGCTGTTGGTCATTTTGCTGTTGGTGATGTAGCCTTGTCCGTTGGTGTGGCTCTCCATCACCATGTCCATGCCGTGCTTCAGGTCGAGCATAGCCGAGAAGGAGACGGTGAGGCGGTCTTTGAGGAAACTCTTTTCGAGGGAGAGCATGCCGATGTTCATGCCTTTGCTGTATCCGTTGATGTTTTTGCGCTTGGTGGATACCATTGCGCCCACGCCCATTTTGAGTTTGATGGGGAATGTGTATTGAAAGTTGCCGTAGAAGTTGCCGCTCCATCCCTCGTTGGAGGTCTGTGAAATCGGGTTTTTCATCTCGGAGTAGTTAACAGACGAGTTGGTGAAGAACCTCGCGTTTTTGGAGATTTGGAGGCTGTAATAGAGGTTGCCGCTCAAAGTGTGTGTCTCGGTGGCGTTGGTGTAGGTGGAGAGGAGGCGGTTCATGTCTTCGTCCTTGATGGAGAAGGGCAGCGTGGCGATGTCGATGGCTGTGGGGTAAAACTGCCATGCCGTGATGCCGTTGTCGCAGGTGTTGTAGCGGAGGCTCAGGTTGATGTTTTGCTTCATGGAGAAGTAGCCGTAACTTACGCCGAAGTTGTGGTATTTCTGCACTTCGAGGGACGGGTCGCCAAACGATACCGACGTGATGTTTGAGTAGTCGTGGTATGGGTTGAGTTGACGCTCGTTGGGACGGCTGATGCGCAGGTTGTAGGTGAGGCTCAGGTTTTGCGACATGGAGATAGCGTAGTTGAGCGTAGCCGATGGCACCACGGTGTTGTAGTCGATGGAGAAGTCGCGGTCGTGGTTGTTGTTGTACTCCACGTTTTGCTTGGTGTATTCGTAGCGGACGCCGCCACGGAGGCTTACTTTGGGCGAGAGTTTTGCGGAGATTTGGGTGTAGAGTGCGCCGATGTTGTCGTTGTTGGTGTAATCTACTGTTTGGTCGGGCAGGAGGGTGAGCGTGCCGTTGTTGTTCATGTATGTGGTGCCGTCAGATTTTTTTGGGCGGAAGATGTATTTGCCGCCCGCCTCGATGGTGAAGGTCTGGTTGATGGGTGCGGAATAGTCTATCTGGAACGTGTGTTCCGCGCTGCCAGTCTGGTTTTTGGTCTTGCGTCCGGTGTAGTCCATCAGGAAGTCGTCTATGGTGAGCGGGTTGTAGTTGTTTGAGAGGCTGTTGTTTTTGCTGGTGTTGCCCCAGAGTTTGTACGAGAAGGTGAGGTTTTTCTCGGCGTTGCCGCCAAAGAGGTGCTGGAAGTCAACTCCGAAGTTGTACGACTTGAAGTTGTTGTCTGATTCGGAGGTCATCTTGTTGATGGTTTCTGTGCCGGCAAAGGCTGTTGTAATTGCCGATTTGGAGTCGCTGTCGCCGCCAAAAGTGGTGAGTCCGCCGGAGATTGCGATGAGGTTGCTCTTGTCTATTTCGTAACTTGCCTCCAATCCGAGGTTGCTGAAATTCCTTGTGCCGTCGTTGTCGGTGTGGGTGTTGGTGCTACTTTTGGTGGTAACGCCCTCGCCAAATCCGCTGTTTTGGATTTGTTCGTTGTCCATTGTCATTTCGGATTGGCCGTGGTTGGCGTTTACGCGGAGCGACGCCGCAAATTTGCCGCTCTGCACCGAGATGCCCGCGCCGCCGCCTTGCTGACGGTTGGTGATGTTGGCGGTGATGTTGCCCGATACCTGGTTTGTCTTGGTGTTGGTTTCGGTGATGAGGTTGATGATGCCGCCCGCGCCTTCCGCGTCAAATTTGGAACCCGGGTCGGTGATTACTTCGATGTTTTTTACCGATGATGCAGGCATCGCCTTGAACATGTCGGTTGGGTTGTCGGTGAGCATTGTGTTTTTGCGGCCGTTCATATAGACCACGAAACTACTGTTGCCGTTGATGGAGATGTTGTCTTCGCCGTCCACGGTTACCATGGGCACTTTGCGGAGCATGTCGAGCACGGTGGAGGTCTTGTTGTCGGGGTCGCCCTCGGCGTTGTACTTTATCTTGCCGGCTTCGGCGGATACGAGTGCCTTTTGGGCTACTACTTCCACGGTGCCGAGGGTGTCGATGGCATCCTTCATGAGAAGTTTGCCGAGGTCGAGGGTCTTTTCGCCCTTGATGTTGATGGTGCGGACGATGGGCTGCTTGCCGGTGGAGCGGATGGTCATCAGGTATGTGCCTTTGCTCTTGACAACGCCGGAGAACGCGCCGTCCAGGTCGGTGATGCCGGTCATTGCGAAGTTGGTCATGTCGCCGGGCTTGTTGACTGCCACGGTTGCAAAAGGCACGCCCTCCTTGCTGAGGGAGTCTATTACGATGCCCTTGACGGTGGTCTGCGCAAACACTGTGTTTGCTATCATTGCTATCATCGCAGCGAGGATGAATTTGTAAAATGTTTTCATGGCTTTTATATTTTAAATGCGTTATTGATTCTGTTTTGTTTTTGATTACGCTGCAAAGATATAGCGGATTTGGGGGGGGTGTTTTTTTTTTCGACCAACACCCCCGGTTTTTTAGACGAATTGGGGTGTCTTTCGATGAAAGTGGCTTTTTGGTCGATGATTTTCCGCAAAAAAAGGGCTACTTTCTTATTAATTGTAACGACCAGGATCTGTTTTTGATTCTCAGTGGCAGTTTGGCAAAAAATTCGCGACTCTTGTAATAAAAATACCAGCATGTTTCGCTCGGATAGAGTGTCGAAAATTTCAACGTGTGGATTTTGCGCTCCATCAGATTAGCCAAACCACTTGCTTTACTTTCGGCGCGTTGCTTTACGTATTCGTCGCCGTTGATAACCTCAGCCAAAAGCGTTTCGCCACGTTTTTCGTCAGAAGTGCAGAGCATCAGGCTCTTGTCAAGGTCGAAAATCACTTGCAATAGATACATCAACGCTCCGGCAAAACGCTTTGCTCCAAATTTGTCAAGCATGTTGGCAATGTCGTTGCGGTCGTCGGGTGTGCTGTTTTTCAGGAGTATGTAATAGTCGGTTATCTGTCTGAGACCTATGTTTCCTTCTATAAAATGCCTCTGTAAATGAGCGAGTTGCATTGCCAATGCAAATTTCATTGTCGGAACATAGAAGCCTTTTTCGGTAAGGAATAACGCCTTGACTTCTTCGAGCAGGTAATTTTGCAGACGCTGGTTGCGAAAGGGATTGTAAAATCCTGACGACGGGCGGAAATGCACCTCAACTACAATGCCATTGTCTTGGTGTTCGAGGTGTACATGGTGATAGGCCATCAATTCCTCTTCCTCCTTTGACAGAAGCCCCATCGTATCAAGGAGTTGTATGACGCTCTTCTTGCCGCCCTCTACGTAGATGTCGATGTCGCCGGGATGACGGATGAATTGGTCGGGATATAATATCGAATTTGCCTGACCTTTGAGGATGACGGTCTTTCTGCCATTGTCCTCAAAAAGCCTTGTAAGCCGTTGACATTCAGCATAAAATTTTTTGTTCAAGCCTCTGATTTGTTCTGTGGCGGAAACCCATTGCATCTGCATCGTAAAAGACGGTGCGGTTTTGCCTTCCAATTTTTTCACGCACTCAAAGACAACGCCGAGCAACGCCTGCTGTTTTGCAAATTTATAAATCTCCTTCCACTCCTCTGCCGAAACTTCCGTTGGAAGTTCGTTGCTGATATTCAGCGCATTGCGGAGCAGTATGATGAATTTTTGGTATGATGTTGATTGTAGTGTCATCTCAAATTGTTAACCAATGTTTGCGGCTACAAAAATATATAAATTTATGATTCAATGCAAATTAAACATGTCTATTTTTTATGTACTAATCGTGTCGTTTTCTTTTGCCTCTTTATCATAAAATTATTAAAACAAAATTTTTTTCTAATTGTTTTTTTTATTTTGTAGAAAATGTATTACATTTGTCCTCAAATAACAAAAATCTATACTTACGATGAAAACTTTGCAAATAATATTGGCATTGTCTGCCCCGGCTTTGCTTGCTGCGGGATTTATGCCGGAGGAAGTAAACAATTACAACGCACTCAATATCAGTAATATACAGATAGTCCACTCGGACGACGACGGGTTCAGGCTCTGTAAACAGGGGTATTACCGCGAGATGTTTAACGAGAAGGAACTCTCCAAACTCGACAAGGCGGAGAAATACCGCACCAAGGCGGAAGAGGCCTCCGTGCTTGCCGTCGCCATCCAAAAACAGTCTGACGACCTGAAAATTATTTCGGGTCAGTCGGCAAAAATCCAGAAACAGTCGGCAAAACTCGCCGCAAAAGCCGCCTCGCAGGAGTTGACCGCCCTCAAAACATTTGAAAAAGCGGCGTCCCTGTACCGTCCCGTGTATTTCGACAAGATAATGCAACTCAGCAAGGACACCTCGCAGATGAGTCTCCGCACCGCCCGCAGCATGTCGGAACGCGCCTACCAACTCTACCACACTGCCGACTCCATCAAGGCGCACATCACCTCCGAAAACACCTTGGAGGCCAACCGCGCTATCTACACCAACCTTGTGAACGCTGTTCATTATCAGGAACTTGCGCTCGCAGTCTGCAAGGGCGACCCCAAGATCGACTACACTCAGTACATCGACATACACAAGCAGTTTGCGCCAGACACCACCAAGAAAGTGGACATCCCGAAACTCGTAGCCTTCGAGCATTACGACTTCGACAAGGACTCCAACCTCTATAAGTTGCGTTACCACGAACTCGCTCCCAAACTCGGACTCACCGACGCAGACCGTCAGAAGATAGACAAAATTTCGCTCGATGAGGCTGCGATAGCCAATTATTACGCCACGGCGGTAGAGAAGGGCAGCGAGGCAGACACATTCCGCGTGTATTCCAACGTAGAAAACAAGGCGGTACACGAGTATTACGAGCAGATGGCGCAGGAGAGCGAACTCAGCGAGTGCAGCAACCTCTTGAGGGCCATTACTCTCGCCACTGCCAACAACAACGTACTCTATGAAATATACAAGAAGTACATCCCCGCCTTCCGCATCCAAAAGAACAACGTAGGCACGTACATGGACAAGAGCGCGCTTGGCGAGCGTTGGGAGCGCAACGCCGAAGACCTCTACAACATGTCTAAGACCTACGAGGAGATGGCTGCAAAACAATTGAGCAATGTGGAGAAATACACCCTTCTGTCGGAAGGCAACGAGGCAAAACTCCAAGCACTTCAATACATGGAAAACGCCATTGCGCTTTACCTTGACGAAAAGCCCGAACGCGAGCGCAGGTCGCTTGTATCCGCTGCCGTGGAGCGTCATAACGACATTGCAATGGACTTTATGATGGACGAATCGGGCGAGACGGACGCAAAACCCGCCACCAACACTACTCCCAAAGACACCAAACCCGCCAACCAAGTAGTGGACGTTGCTGGCAACAACAAGACCACTGGCACTAAGACCAATCCAGCCACCGGCAGCAAGACCACCAATACTACCACTGGCAGCAAGACCAACACTACTTCCGGTTCTACGGGCAAGGCTTCTAGCACCACCACTGCAACGCCCGCCAAAAACACAGCCTCCAAAACCCATACGCCCGACGTGGCATCGTCCAACGCGGCTGTTATCGGCACGTTCAATTACACCCGCGACGACCAACGCATGAAGCCCTACACATTCCCGCAAGGCACGGTGTTTAGCGTTGAGGCGGGCATTTACAAGGAGATGGTGGAGCCGGTTGACTTCCCCACAATATCCAACTTCCTCGCGCAAAACCTCAAAGGCATTACCCCGATGCGCTATTATATAGGCACGTTCCAGACCTACGACGCAGCCCTCGCCGCATCTTCGCTCGCCAAGAATGAGGGTTACAAAAACGCTCAGGTAGTGGCATTTACCAACGGCAAGAAGGTGGATCTCACCGCCGCCCGCAAGGTTGCCGAAAAAACTACCAACTACCAGGCCAACGTGCAGAAGGAACTCAAAACCCTCAACGCCGGTCTTGGCGGCAACACCCCCATCGTTGTTGACAACAGCGTAAAGCGCACCGGCGATGCATTGCCGCTCTCGATGCTTGGCTCCACGGTTTACGCCGTGCAGATAGCCGCGCTGCCCACATTGCAGGGCATGGGTACGTTCAATGTCAACGAACTCTACTACGACCAGAACAATGCCGGCCTTTACCGTTATTACACTGGTATTTCCAACGACAGAAACATCACCGCTGCCAATCTCAACACGCTCAAACAGTCGGGCTACACGGACGCATACGTCGTTAAGATTGTGAACGGACAAAACATCGGTCGTCCTACTGGCGACGACAACATTGATAACATCGTGAAAGGCACTGTATATCGTGTGCAGATAGGCGCGTTTGTAGGAAATCCCAACCCCGACACGCAAAAGCGTATCAACAACTTGAAGACAAAGGGTTACACGGTTCATACCTCTCAGTCGGGCAAATACACGGTATATACCGTGGGCGACTGCCCCACCCGCGAACAGGCGGAGACTCTCAAGAAAAATCTCGCTGGTCAGGGCTTCAAGGATGGCTACGTGGCCACATTTGTTAACGGCGTAAAAAAGAATTAAGAATATGGATGCTTTGGAATGGATAATAGTATCGTTTGCGGCGGTATGTATCATTATTACGGTGATAGTGATAGTTACCAACCGCCGCAGCGAAAGTCCCGTCCGAAAGGCGAAGGTTTCGTTCACCAAGTTTCTCAAAAACAAGGGGATAGGGCGCAAGAAGGTTGCCAAGAACGTCTTCAAACTGCTTGCGCTCAATTTCCAGAAGGACGAGGACTATATCGCGGTGTTGGACCGCATCAAGAAGTGTTACTCGGCGGCGGGTGGGTTCCTCTCCGACAATGAGAACGGTCTCGACATCGCCCTTACCATCGCCAAGCACAAGAACGCCGAGGACAAATACACTATTCCCGAAGAGGATTTCGACAAGTTTTTCCGTTGTTTCAGGTTTATCCGCGAGGCCGACGAACTGTTTGACGTGGGCAATATGATTGTTGCATACGGCGTTTGCAAAAAGAACGACGAACTCGAGCCATTTGCGAGGGCGTGGGTGGATCAGAAAAACGCCTTCCTCGGCATCGACTTCGACACCGCCAAGGAGTTCATCTCCAAGGGCAGGGATTTTGCCCAGTTTGTAACCCTCGACATCCTCGCCAAACGTGCCGACATCGAAATAGACGAAAAAAACCTCATCAACAGCGTGGACGACGAAGGTCTCAAGGCGATAATCCATTCGCTCATCCGCGCCAAGTACGAAGGCGTTTATATGTCTGAGTCGGAGAGCCTCTCCATCAACAAGGCAAACGTCATAGAATATTCCGACAGTTTTAAGGTAACGGTGGAGATATTGAAGACACTTTATAATATGAAGCGCGACGTGAGCCGTTTTACCAACGTGATGATACGTGCTCACAATGCGGGTGTCAACATCACTTTCTCGATGATGGACTTGTATTCGCTCACCGACGACCAATTTGACGTGTTGGTATCCAACATCATCAAGGCGTCAAACAAGGGCATCAGCATCGACCAAAACGACCTCATCCGCCAAAACATCCAGGGCAACGACGTTACACAACTCGTGAAGGCGTTGATTAAGGCAAACGAGTACAAACTTGACCTCACGCCCGACGAACTGATGAACTACATCGCCAACACACATTGCGACGTTGTGAAGTTTGTGAAGGCGTATCATTACGCCCTTGAACACAAACTTCCCTCCGAAGACGGCACTCCGCTATCCAAAGACCATCTCGTGGAATATTCGCGCCCCGAGGCGGATTTGTACGATTACGTCAGGGGGTTGAAGTACGCCAAGGACGTGGAGAAAAAATGCAAGGAGGATTTTGCGGAGAACCTTCGCCTTGCCCGTGAGGAGGGCGAATTGACCATGGAGGAAATCAACGACCTCAAGCCCTCCGACTTCGACCGTGGCATCAATTACGAAAACCTCAAAAAGCATTTTATCAAGTTTGGCACCGTGATGAATGTTATCGAAGCCATCAAACTTGGCGACAAGGACAATCTCAATCTTGATTTCAAACTTGCTACCAAAATCTGCGAATCGGATGATTGGACGTTGGAGATGGCATTAAAGTGGGCCAAAACTCCGTGTGTAATCAGGGTTGAGCCGGACGTTACGTGCGTTACCAAGGAAGGCATACAGATAACGCCTAAGATTAACGCCACTGTGCGCGGCAAACTCAACCTTATCTTTTCTGGTTACAGGGAGGATATTTTGTTTAAGCGCATCAACGAGGCTGTTACAATGGAACTCGAATCGGCTGCCAACCTCGATGAAATCTTGAAAACCCTCCCCGACATTTCGCATAGGGTGCTTTCCCGTGTTAACGAGGAGAACATGCAAAAGGAGGTAAAAACAGACCGCATATACGAATCGGAACTCAACAGGGTGTGCCGTTTTGACCTATTGGATGTGAATATATTCGACATTGTGGTAGGGCAGAACGTCAAGGCTGAACTCAATCTCCGTCATGCCCAGATAGATGCAGAAATTAGACGCATCCAAGCCGAGGCCGCCCGCGCCGAAGCTGAGGCAAACATCCGCAAGGCCATGGTAGAACAGTACAACAAGGGCATCCGTCCCAATTTTAACGAACTTCACAAGGCCAATCTCCTTGCCGAAACAGCGCAGGACATCACCACGGGCTACGAAACCCCGCAACAACAATAGAAAAAATCCAAATGAAATGAAAAAATATTTATTGTATATAATGATAATGCTCACCACCTTGTCGCTCGCGTCGTGCTACGACGAGCCAGACACGCGGCAGGTGTACGATAACGACCAAGACGCATCCCTCGACATGGAAGATTCTCTCATCGACGTAGATGACGGTGAGGGCGTGTCGTTTTGGGATGGTTTCCTGATTCTTGTAATCACCATTGGTTTTGCGGGATTGATAGTGTGGTTTTTCATCGCGATGGTGCCTATCAAGTTGTGGTTCAACGCCAAACTTTCCAAAGTGCACATTTCGTGGCTGTTGCTTATCAAGATGCGTTGGCAGAATATACCGCAGGCAAAACTCATCAACCTGATGGTAACGGCTTACAACGCGGGCTTGAAGACCCTGAGCCTTCCCGAATTGATGAAGTATTATCTTGCTAAGGTGGATCTCGACGTGGTGGTCGCCACTATGATTAGAGCCATGGCTGCCAACGTTAAGGATATTAAATTTGACGATATGGCGCAGTTGTACCTCCGTAAGGTGGACGTCGGCGCAATCGTTCACGCGCAGATTAACGCCATGAACGCCCAGATAAAGACTTCTATCCCAGAACTTTCGGAGTTTTACCTTGCTGGCGGCAACGTTGGCGACCTCATCAAGGCCAAGAACATTGCCGACAATGCTGGCGACGACATCAAGGCGGAACTTGACCTCGGTCGTCTCAAAAAGCACTACCTTGCTGGCGGCAACCTCAAAAAAACTATCGAGGCGTACATCTCCGCCAAAAAAGCAAAGTTGACCGGATTTGAGTTTGAGGACATCTGCAAGATAGACCTTGCGGGCATGGACGTTGTAGAAGCCATCAAACCTGCCATCAACCCCATCGTAGTGGAGACCGACGGCGTGCGCGGCATTGCTCGCGACGGTGTGGAATTGACTATGAAAGTGAAAGTTACACTCCGTTCTCAGATAAAGAACATCATTGGTGGTGTAAGTGCCGACACCGTGCTTGCCCGTGTCAACGAGGCACTTGCCACGCAGATAGGTCTTGCGCAGAGCCACACCGAAATCCTCCAAAACCCATATCTTGTAGCCGACCGCGTAGAAAATTCGGCGGCAATCAGCGAGAGTTCGGCGTATGAAATTAGGTCGGTAGATGTATCAGACATCAAGATTGGCAACGATGTGAGCGCGTCGCTCAAAGTTGCGCGAGCCAAAGCGCAGGTGGAGGCGGCTAAGGCTGAGTTGATTTTGGCGGAGGAAAAAGTACAGAAGGCGATGGCGTCCGCGTTTTTGGACGGCAACATTTCCGTACAGGAATACACCGACCTCAAAAACAAACAGGCGGATACTCTCATGCGTCAAAGCCTTGCCAATGTGGACATTACGGGGCATCATTTGTCGCGGCAGACCGAACTTGCCGACGACACGCCGCACGTGCAGGATACCGACGCGGATGTGATTTCGGATAATGACGATAAAAACTGATGCCACCGCCGAGGCGGCGGGAGGATAACATGAATAAAAAAGAATTACCAAAAATTAAAAGGATTATTCTTTTAATTTTTGGTAATTCTTTTAATTTTTGGTGAGGGAAACGCTGCACTCCATACCAACTACTTTACTGCGTCCCAGAGTTCTTGTTCCAGGGCGGCGCGGTCGAAGCGGTGGATTTCGTCGGCGGAGGATACGCGGTCTTCGTTATAGACCAACTCCGCGAGAAATTCGGGAGCGCGTTCGATGCCTTCGCCCATGTTTATCATCACTACGTCGCCATCTTTCAAGAGGCCTTTGCGAAGCGACTCAAAGTAGCCGCCCATGCAGATTGCCGAGGCGGGGCCGATGCGTTCCTGAGTCTTGTAGGCGATGAGGCGGGCTACTGCGGCGGCCTTGCTCTCGTCGAAACTGATAATCTCGCCGCCCGATTTTTTGGTGATGTCGGCAATGACGGGATATGTGCCGGGTACACCGGTTGCAAGGGTCTGAACCTTGGTGGGCGGATTTTGGAGTTTTGGGAAGTCGTGCTGCCAGCCTTCGGGGAAGTTGTTGGCTTTGGCTTTTTCCCATGCCTGAGTCATCGGCTCGCAAAGGCTCGGCTGTACCGATATGTAGCGCGGACGTGTGTGGATGCCGATGGCTTCCACTTCGTCGAGACCTTTCTCTACGGCGATGGGACCCGTGCCGCCGCTCAACGCTTGGATGTATGCTGTGGGAATTTTGCCGGTGAGGCGCAGCCATTCATATACCCAAGTCTTTTTGGCTTCCACGCGGATGGGGTCGGTGTTGCCGATGGTCATCAGGATGTTGTTTTTGGCGGTGAACTCGCCCGCAATTTTCTTGGCGAAGGCGTAGTCGCCCTTGCAGACCACTGCTTTTTCGCCGTATGCGCTTACGGATGCAATATTCTCTTTTACAGCGTCTTCGGGCATGAATACGTAGAGATTGATACCCGCTTTGGCGAGGTAGTGGGAGAAAGCGTTGGCAGTGTTGCCGGTGCTTGCCACGGCGTATTCCTTGATGCCACATTCCTTCAAAACCGATGCGCCGAGTGTGCCGGCGATGTCCTTGAAGGTGCGCGTTGCATTGCTAAAATTGTGGCGCATTACATAGACTTCGAGGTTGATGCCGTATTGTTTTTTGGCAAAGTCTTCGAGGAACGCCCAACGGTCAACAGGCGAAATGCCCTCGCCCGCCGAGATGATGTTTTCCTTGTGGTCCAATGGCAGGAAGTCGAAGTAATGCCAAAGGCTTTCTACGTCTTCCTTGGTGTAGATGAGGTCGTGGAGTTTTTGTGGGTCGGTGTCGTACTTGGCGTCCACGAAGTTTTTGCCGCACTTGGGGCATTTTTGTCCGGCTTCAAACCACGCCTTGAAGTCGCCTATATTGTGTCCGCAACTTTTGCAGACAAAATGGTATTTGTTGCTCATTGTATATACAATAATTATCGTTTAGTTTTCGCCGTATTTTTTGCGCATGGCGGCGGCGCACTCGTCGGAGATGCGGGTCTTTTCCTTGGCGGTGGACGATTCGGGGTAGCCCTCGCCTTTGCGCAGGAATTTTAATCCCGCCATTATGAAGTCGGGGAGGGGACGCTCCGGGTCGCGTTTTTGGAGGTTGATGCCGAGACCGAGTTTGGCTACTATTGGCACGTAGTAGGTTTCCACAAATTCGATGAGGTTGCCGTCTGGGTCTTCTACGTAGGTGAAGTGTCCCGATGCTCCGCCCATGTCGAATATCTTAGCCTCCGATTCGTATGCTTCGGGGTTGGAGTCGCATTTGAATGGGTAGCCCTTGCCCTCGCAGTATTCTTTGAGGTCTTTCATGTTGCGGATGTCGTAGCAAATCTGGATAAAACCCGGATCGCCCCACAGGTGCGTCTCAAAGTCGTATATCTTCCTTGGCTGACGCTTGGTGGTGTTGATGAGTTGGATGAGTTCTATCTGGCTCTCGTTGAGGAAGTTGCTGAACGGGCCTTTGCGTTTGAGCGAATGTCCGAGCAATACGCGGCGGTATTTGTCGCCGCCGCCGGGTATGCGCGCAAAATCCTCGAAGGTGTCGGTCTTGTCGTATATCACGGTGTCGTAGCCGAGTATGTCCTTGTAGAAGTCGATGGACTTGTCCATGTCGCTCACGCCGACTATCGCGCCATATACACCGCCGATTTTTGAATCGGTTTCGCGGAAGGTAATGTCGCTCTGCACTACTTCAAACATGTTGCCGTAAGGGTCGCGCATGAAGAAATGGTCGCGTCCCGCCATGTTTTGACCAAAGCCCGAGAGCAAGAGGTCGGGCGACTTAGTTTTGAAGTAGAGGTATGCCGCCGCCGGATTTTTTGATTTGAGTTTGCCGATGGTGGTGCCGAGGTCGCCGAGCGCAATCTCAAAACCAGCCTTGGTGGGTTTGCGCGAGGTGTATTGCCAAATTTCGAGGCCGCCGCCGCCTTGCATGTTGTATGCGAGTATTGTGTGGCGGGTCTGAGGGCGGTGTGCCGTGTAGGGCTGCATCATCGACGCCTCGCCCGGCGCGTCGCTCAGCAATACGTCCTGCCCAAAATGCTGCCTGTACCAATCCCAAGCCGCGTAAACGTCTTCCACGCCTACGCCGATTTGTTGTATTCCGCTTATCTGAAATGCCATTTTATGTTTGTGGTTTTTGATTATTTTGCGCAAATATGCAAAAAAAAATTGGGATATGGAAATATAATCTATTTTTTTTGATTTTCCACCGTGCCGTCGTTGTTATTTTTCCTCCTTGTCTTTTTTCTCCTCTTGCTGTCTTAGGTGTCGCCGCCATAGGAACATCAGCGCCGCTATCACAGAAAATACATACATGGCAGTTGCTTCGTCAAATCCATATTTGACGTTGCGTATGATGGCTATTATCAGGCACATAGCCGCCATGCATATCCATAGGATTTCCATTGGATGCTTTTTCATTTGTTGATTTGATGATTTTGTGATTTTTGATTTTCTTTTATTTTTCTTCTTTGTTTGCCTCTTCGTATTGTTCTTTGAGGTTAACGACACCGTTTACGTCGAGAAACTTGTAGTTTTTGAAAGCCATGTCGGATTCAAAGCCGCGTTTGCCTACTATTACCGTGCCGTCGGGGTCGGTAACTGTTACTTTCTTGACGGAAAACACTTTTTTGCCGTTTTCGTCGCAAAAAATCTGTTCGGAATTGAGTTTTGTGCCGTCGTCGTTGATGATTTCTACGTTGGTGCGCGCCTCCCATAGTTTTTTCTTGGTGTAATATACCGCGTATCCCGCCGTGAGCGAACTCTGCGCCCTCAATTGTTCGTCGTAAAATACAACCTTGACACCTTTGGGAAACTCCCAATATGGCTGTTTGACGCTCGAAAACTGATCCAGTATCGGCGCGTCTATCGTGGTCTGCAAGCGGTGCTGCGAATAATATTTGGTGTGCAGGTCTTTGGTTGACATGTCGGCGAAGGTCTCGTCTATGTTGTAATTGTCGGGCGACTGCATCTTGGTGGAGCATGATGTGATAGCGGCGATAGCCACTATCAATGCATAATGCATAATATATAATGCATAATTGCCTTTCGTGGTGCGCATAATCAAGTGATTGAAGTGATTGAGGTACTTGTAAAAAAACATAATGCATAATACATAATTGGGTGTCTTGCAGACGCCTAATTATGCATTATGCATTATGAAATTATGCATTGGTTAGAATCTTGCGGTGGTAGTTTCGCCAATCCAGCCGCCTATGGTAACTGTCTTGCCAGCCGTGATGCTGTGCATGAATGCTTCTTCCTTCTTGGGGCAGGAGCCGATGTAGCGGTTGATGAGTTGCTGGGCTTCCGATGCTACCGAGGGGTCAACGGATTTTGCCTTCTGGAGTTTGTCGATAACGAGCCAATAGGTCATCGACTTCTCAAAATTGTCTTCGCCAACGGGGTTGGAGCCGTACATCGTGGCGATGATGATGTAGGGGAGACCGTAGTTGGGGTTGAGGTTGATGGCCTCGCGGGCGTGTGTGCGGGCGTTGGCATATTGGTTTTTCTTCTGGAGGAGTTTTGCGATGGAGCAATTGTAGATTGCCTTCATCGTGTCTTCTTGTGCGAGGGAGATTGCCTTCTTGTAGTTTTCGATGGCGTCGTCTTCCTTGCCCCTCTTTTCGAGCATCCTTGCAAAGCCGAAGCATGCCGATTCTGTGGGGTTGCTTGCGATAACCTTGGATACGGCGTCTTCGTAGAGTTGTGCGTCGGTGCAGCCCTTCTGACCGAGTACTTTGACGATTTTGTCGCAGAGTTCGAGGTCGTTGGGGTTCTCTTTGAATTTGCCGGAGAATGCCTTTACGAGTACGTCGCATTGTGCTGCGGTGCTGTTGGAGAAGAGACCGAGTACGCCACCTTCCACCTGTGCGCAGGTAGCGAGGTCAGATTCGGCTTTTTTCTTGGCCTTGTCGTCTGTGGCGGCGGCGAGTTTTGCCTTGTCGTCTGTCTTCTTCTGTGCCAAGAGGTCGGAGAAGAGGAGGTATTTGTCAACCACTGTGGCAGCGTCGATTTTCTCGAGGTTGTACATTGCGATTACGGTCTGCATGGCGGTCTGGATGACGGCGTATTCGCTGTTTTTGCCACCGAGGTCGATGGATTTCATGAGAATCTGGTAGGGAATTTCCGGGTCTTTGCGGAATTTCTGGAGGTCAACGCCTTTGCGTCCAAGCAAGTATGCCTCGTTGTAGAGTTTGCTCGTTGCGGCAAAATACTTGATGCGCTGGTCATAGACCATCATCAGTGTGTCCACCCAAACCTGCTGCTCCTTGCCAGTTTTTGCCACCTGCATTTTTTTCTTTACGATGTTTACGCCGTTGGAATACACGGTCTGCGAACATTTGGGGTAGTCCTTGAAGAGGATAGACCAAGAAGGATATGCTTCCTCCCATGCGTTCTGCTTGCAAAACTCTTGGAATGTTGACATGAGCCTGATGCAGTTTGCGGAGTCGGCTCCGTACTGCTCATCGCGCATGAGGTTTGCGATTTTTTGCTGTTCGGCGCGGATGGCGTTTTTGAGGTCGGGCAGGGTGCCGGCTTTCTGCATGTCTTTGAGCGTCTTAGCGTCAAAGAATTGGAGTTCAGGCATTTCGTTGACGCCGATATGTTCCACTGTGGTGATTTCCTCGATGCCCTTGTTCATCTTTGTGAAGAGTTCGCGGTACTTCACTTTGAGGGCGGGATTGTACTTGGTGGATTCTGTGATGGCGAGGTCGCCCGCCGTCTCTGGGAATTTGGCCTTTACAACGTCTTCCGCCGATTGTGCCGATACGTTGCCCGCTATCAGCAACGCGGAAAGTCCAAAGGCTACTTTTGTTATCTGTAACTTATTCATAGTATTATGTTTTTTTGTGTTAAAAATAGTTTACCTGTGATTTCTCTTTATTTCGTTTTTAGTTTTTTGTACTACTGGAACTTGCGTTTTACAAACCATGTGTCGCGCACAATGGCGTTAAGATGCAACATGAAGTATTTTTCTTCGTACAAATTGTGTTCCGTTGTGCCGCGTTTGCCGATTTGGACGTTGGCGTTGAGCAGTAGTCGCCAGCCGATGGGGAATCCGAGTCCGAAGGTGATTCCTTTGTTGTCGATGCCTTGTCCGTTGATTTCGAGGTATGTTTTCTCCTTGTACGCTCCAATTCTATAGATGATTTGGCGGTAGTATTTTGAAGTAAAATATTTTTCCCTCACATACTGCATTCCAAAGCCATAGTACTGGCTGTTGCGCAGTTTGGTGTTGGAAGCGTCGTCTGGCAGCGCGAAGTCGCTCCATTGCTGGGTGCGGTAGTCGGCGTTGATGGTGAGTTGCTCGGCTATCTCTACCGATGCGCCTATGCCGAATCCTTTGGGCAGCGACACTTTGGCGGTGGATACCGTGTCGTTGCTTATAGTGTCCGACTTGGCGGTGTAGTAGGTAACGCTGCTGTAGCGGTACGCATAGTATTGGTGGTAGTCGTCCATGAAGATTTCGTTGCGGGCGTTGAGTTTTGTCTTGCCGTTGACGAATGCGCCGAGCGAAATCCTCAGCGCGTCGCGGAGGCTGTCTTTGGACGACCGCCAGCTTTTCTCGAATCTGAATCCGAGGTCGCCCTGCACGCCGTGCATTACGCGCTTGTCGTTGATGTACAGTTGCGACGAGTAGGGGTATGTCTTTTCGTTGATTGTGTAGCCGTAGCGCGTCATGACGGAGTTTTGGGTGCGCTCTATGCTGCCAAACAGCACGTTGCCTGAGAAGCCTACCGAAAACATTTTCATGAACTTGAATGCCGTGCTTATCGCCACTTTGTTGAGACCGCCACTGCCTTTGTAGGTGTTGTTGTAGATGTACGACTGTCCGTCGAAATCGGTGGATTCTTCGCTGTACGACCTGTAGCCCATCGAACTGTATGGCTTCATAAAGAAGGCGAAGTACCACCACGGTTTCGCAGCAAAACCGCCCGCAAGGTATTTGAATGTGGCTTTGCAGGTTTTTTCGGATTTTGATGCCGACGAGATGTCGGTATATTTCACGTCCCCGCCAACGTCAAACAGGAAACATTGGCTGAGCAAGTTGGTGTTGCAGGCGGGGTTTGTGGTGTTGATGCACACCGGCTTGCTCTCTGCCGCCGTGGTGCCACCCATCGCTATTTCGTGTCCCGTGCCCGAATTGTAGATGTCGCCGAGGCCGTAGCGCGAATATGGCGAACTCGTAACGCTCTGCGCATTTGCCTCTGCCACTGAAAGTATAATTATCAGGGCGATAAGTTTAATTGTCTTTAAGTACATTGTAATTTAAAATTCTATTTAAGCCAAACATCACTAAATTTGGCTCTGCAAATATCGTGATTTTTAATTTCTTAGACAAATAAATACTGCCTCCGCCTGTTAAAATTATCTTGGAATTAACATTTTTTTTCTCAAAGTCGCTTATATAGCCTTCTATTTCGTGTATTACGCCGTTGACGACACCGTTTGTGATGGCCTCCGTGGTGGAGAGTCCGAAGGTGTCGGTGGGCTGCGGGTCGGTGATTAGGGGCAGCCGCGAGGTGTAATGGTGCAATGCTTTGAATCTGATGTCGATGCCTGGCGAGATGTTGCCGCCGAGGTATTCGCTGCCGTCGCGCAGGTAGTCGTATGTGATTGCGGTGCCGGCGTCGATTATCAGGCAGTTGCAGCCCGGAAACATCGTAGCCGCGCCCACTGCCGCCGCGAGCCGGTCGTTGCCGAGGGTCTTGGGCGTGGAGTAACTGTTGCGGATGGGTATCTTGGTGCTTGCGTCGAGCGTCAGCACCGCGCCGCCGATGCCGTCTAACGCGCCCAAAATGTCGCTGTATTGCAGCGAAACCGACGAAACGATGCAGTTTTGTACGCTGTAACTGTTGCAAATCTGCGTTATCGCTTCTGCCACAGCGTCGGGGTTGGAGTTGGTGATGTGGCTGTGTGTCAGATTGTTGCCTTCATATATGGCGAGTTTGGCGGTGGTGTTGCCGATGTCTATTATTAAATTCATAATAAATTATTGAAAAGGTGTTTGTTTTTCGGCTGCAAGTTACTAAATTTGCGGCAAGATTGCAACAACCAAACAATATCAGTATGGCAAAAAAAATACTTATCGTAGAAGACGACAAGATGCTTTGCACTATATTCCAAATGTTCATCCAGGAACTCGGCTATGAGATTTCGGGTGTGGCACGTACCGGCGAGGATGCCATACAGCATCTCCGCGATAGTCGCGATGTAGATTGCATCTTGATGGACATACAGCTCGACGGCAACCTCGATGGCATTTCCACGGCGCGCATCATCGGACAAACTCGCAAGACTCCGGTGATTTTTGTGTCGGGTACTACTGCGCCGGAGGTGGTGCAGTCGGCGGCTATGCACAATGTGTATGGTTTTATCACCAAGCCCATTTACCGTCAGAATCTCGGCGTATCCATCGAATATGCCTGCGCAAAGTGCAAACTTGAGTTTGAAAGTTAATTATTCTGTAATCCTGATGCCTACGAGGGAGAGGTCGTCTATCTGTGTTGCGCCAAAGAGCCAATCGTTCATTATGTTGGTGAGGTTGCGCTTTTGGGTTTCGCATGGCAGGGCGTAGTTGCTTTTGAAGAAGTCTATCATCCTCTTGGACATAAACTTGACTCCCGAAAATCCTATTTGGCTCGGTATGCCGTCAGACGACATGTATATCATGTCGCCTTTCTTTGTATTGAAAAACTGTGTCTGGAACATCGCCGATTCGTTGATGTGCCTTCCTACGGGCATGCGGTCGCCTTTGAGGCGGGTGATTTCGCCGTCGCGGGCTATGTAGAGGCTTTGGTATGCGCCGGCAAAGCGCAGGATGTGGTTGTATTTGTCGTAGGCTATTATCGACATGTCCATGCCGTCGGCTGTGGAGTACGATTCTTCGCCGTTGGCCATTGCCTCCGCCACTTCTTCGTCGTTGGCGAGTGCCTGCTTGACGTATTCGCGCATCATGTCGAGTATGATGCCGGGCATTATGTCTATTTCGGGGTTTTTGAGGAGTTCTTTGATTGCCGAGATGCCGAGCATGCTCAGGAAGCCGCCCGGTACGCCGTGTCCGGTGCAGTCGGCGAGTACGAAGATGTCGAGTCCGGCGTTTTGGGTGGCGTAGTAGAAGTCGCCGCTCACGATGTCTTTGGGTTCGTAATATACGAAGTGGTCTGGGAAAATTCTTCTGAGGTGCTCTTCGCTGGGTAGCGCGGCGCTCTGTATGTGGCGGGCGTAACTGATGCTTTGGTACATTATAAGATTGGCGCGTTCTGATGCCTGCCGCTGTTCTTCGATGACGTTGCGCTGTGCTATGATTTCTTCTTGCTGTCGGCTTAGTTGCTGGTTTTTGTCGTTGAGTATTTTTACGTTTTCTCGTTTTAGGTGCAGGGCGCGGAGGGTAAGTCCAAGGAGGATGGTGCCTATTATTAGCACTATTATAATAAGTGTGGTGATGCGCCGCTGTTGCTCCATTTTTTCTTGGCTTTGCTTTTGTTCGTACTCCTGTTCGTTTTGCATTTTGAGCATGTTGACTTTCGATGTGAACTCGGCGTTTTCCATCACGTTTTGGCTGCTTACAAACTGTATGTAGCATTTGACGTATTCGCACATGTCCACGTATGCCTTCTCGAAGTCTTCGACGCCCTCGTGGCACTGCGACGCCACTTTGTAGATTTCCATCTTGCGGTTGAGGCCTACGGAGTCGATGTACCGCTGTTTGAGGTAGTCCGTGATGTTGATGCCTATCTGGCTTTCTTGGGCGAAGTACGATGTCTGCGCTTTTTGGGTGAGTATCATCACTATGCTTTCCACCGACCTGACCGCGCTTTGGTATTCGAGTGCTTTGTCGCAAAAACTGTATGCGGAGTCGATGCGCCATCTCTGCCTGTCCAGTGTATATAGTTTGCCGTAGAGTATGGTCTTGATGTGGTAATAATCGAACATCAAGAGGCCTTTTTCGATGTTGTCTTTGCAGGAGCGGGCTATCATGCCGATGGTGTCCGCCAGTTGGTCGAGTCTTTTGAGTTCAGAGGAGGAGTTTTTGTTTTTGGTCTCGTTGAAGTGCAGCCATATCCATGTGTAGTAGTCTTTGGCGAGGGATATGGAGTCGTTGTATTTGCGGTCGTTGTCGATAGCCGGTTGCAGTTGTTCGTATGCGATGTCGTATTGTTTCATGTTGATGGCGCGGTATGATAGGTCGCGCTGTATCTGCGAGGCTTTTGAGTGGTCGCCTAATTTTTCAAACAGCATCAACGCCTGTTGGTAGTAATGTAGCGAGCGCGAAAACTTGTTGAGGTCGTTGTATGTGCAGCCGAGGTTGTATAGGGTTTTGGCTATGCGCACGGTGTCTTTGGTCTTGCTTACGAGGGCGTATTCTTTTTCGTAGTATTTGGCGGACATGTCGCTGTTGCCGTGGTGGGAGTAAGCCCAGGCGATTGTGCTGTATGCGTCGGCGAGGTTGGCGGAGTCTTTGAGCCTTTCGGCAATAGACGCTTCGATGAGCGAATATTTTAGCACGGTGTCTGCAAAAATTGACCTCTGAGCCGCCTGATGGCACATCCGCAGGGAGTCTTGGGCGGTAGTGGCGGCGACAAGACTGTCTGCCCACGTACCGTCGTCCTTGGGACGCACGTCGCCTTGTTGCCCCGATTCTATCGCCAGCAACGATGTTAATATGCTGATTATCAGAAATTTAACCATGTGGTTATTCTGTCTTGTTAGATGCTCAAAGTTAGAAAAAAATATTATTCTATGCAACAATCTTTATGTTTTTTTGCGAAAAAATTATTAGTTTTGCAAAATTTAATCATTACCCAGACAGCGATATGGATTTTAAGTTAACGTCGGAGTTTAAGCCCACGGGCGATCAGCCGCAGGCCATCCGCCAACTCTACGAGGGGGTGCAGCGCGGCGATAAGTATCAGATTCTCAAAGGTGTTACCGGTTCGGGAAAGACCTTCACCATTGCCAACGTAATCCAGAACGTGGGCAAGCCCGTGCTTGTGCTTAGTCATAATAAGACCTTGGCGGCGCAGTTGTACGGCGAGTTCAAGAGTTTTTTCCCCGAGAACGCGGTGGAGTATTTTGTGTCTTATTACGACTATTATCAGCCGGAGGCGTTCATCCCCACCACCAACACTTATATAGAGAAGGATCTCTCCATCAACGACGAAATCGAAAAACTTCGCATGTCGGCGGCTACGGCGTTGCTGTCGGGCAGGAGGGATATTATAATAGTGTCGAGTGTGAGTTGCCTGTATGGCGTGGGCAACCCGGAGGATTTTCATGCCAACGTTGTCCATTTTAGTAGGGGAGAGAATGTGGGGCGCAACCAATTGCTCCACAAGTTGTCTGAGAGCCTGTACAGCCGCAACGAGATAGATTTTAAGCGTGGCACTTTCCGTGTGAAGGGCGACACGGTGGACGTCTTTGTGGCATACGACGACTATGCCTACCGCATCCGTTTTTGGGACGACGAGGTGGACGAAATCATCAAGTTTGACCCTACAAACAATATGACCCTCGAAAACTGCGACTCCTGCACCATCTATCCCGCCAAAAATTTCATCACCTCGCACGACCGTCTTATAGAGGCGATGAGGCAGATACGCATCGACCTTGGATTGCAGATACAATTTTTTAAGGACGAGGGCAAGAGCCTCGAAGCCAAGCGCATAGAAGACCGTGTGAACAACGACCTCGAAATGCTCCAGGAACTTGGCCATTGTCAGGGCGTGGAAAACTATTCGCGTTACTTCGACGGACGACAGCCGGGCAGCCGACCTTTCTGCCTGTTGGATTATTTCCCGGACGACTTCTTGCTTGTGATAGACGAAAGCCACGTTACCCTCGGTCAGATACACGCCATGTACGGCGGCGACCGCAGCCGCAAGGCCAACTTGGTGGAATATGGGTTTAGGCTTCCGGCGGCGTTTGACAACAGGCCGCTTAAATTCACTGAGTTTGAGGAACTTTGCCCGCAGGTGATATACATGAGCGCGACTCCCGCCGACTACGAACTCGAAAAATGCGGCGGCGTGGTGGTGGAACAGATGATTCGCCCCACGGGTCTATTGGATCCGCCCATCGAGGTGCGGCCGACGCTCAATCAGATAGACGACCTCATCAACGAAATCCAACAGGTGGTGGCCACCGACGAGCGTGTGATGGTAACAACCCTCACCAAGCGCATGGCGGAGGAACTCACCAAATACCTTCTCCGCATGGACATCCGTGCCAAATACATCCACAGCGAGGTGGATACTTTGGAGCGCATTGAGATTATGGATGGTCTGAGGACTGGCACGTTTGACGTGCTTGTGGGTGTCAACTTGTTGCGCGAGGGTTTGGACGTGCCGGAGGTGTCGCTCGTGGCGATTTTGGATGCCGACAAGGAGGGTTTCTTGCGTTCGGCGAGGTCGCTCACTCAGACCGCCGGACGCGCTGCCCGCAATGTGCATGGCCGCGTGATAATGTATGCCGACGTGATGACAGATTCGATGCGCACCACTATCGAGGAGACCAACCGCCACCGCTCCGTGCAGATGCAGTACAACGACGAACATGGCATCGTGCCAAAGCAAATACGCAAGGCTACGGGCGGCGTTTTGATTGCCAAAAATGATGCGGAACATACTTTCAAGGATACAGCCTCTACGTCCGTTATGGCAAAGGCGGCTGAACCCGAAACCAAATTCTATTCCAAACGCGACCTCGAACGCCTTGTGCGCGAAACCCGTCAGGAGATGGAGCGCGCCGCCAAAAAACTCGACTTTATCGCGGCGGCAAGTCTCAGGGACAAGATGTTTGAGTATCAGAAGGCATTGGAGGAGAGGGGATAATACAGTTAAACAAGATTGGTGTCGCATCTGATGAAAAAACATAAAATTTCCTTTTAAATTTTTCTTTGCAAAAATCAAAAGAAATCTGTACTTTTGCAAAAAATTTACTGTGTAGTTTAAAAACCAATTACAATGGGGCGTAAGAAAACTGAATATGTATCGCCTATCAACAAGGCTATCAACATTACCAAAGACGAGAAGTTCAAGTTCATAATGGGGCTTGTGATGTTGCTCGTTTCCTTGGTTGCGCTTGTAGGATTCATTTCGTACCTGTTCACGTGGAAGGAAGATCAAAGCAAATTTGACATGGGCATCCTTCGTTTTATTTTCAATAGCGACGTGCAGGTGGCCAACAGCGGCAGCAAGGCGGGCGCGTTGCTCGCCCATATCTTCATACACAACCTTTTTGGCATACCTTCATTCGTGTTTGTATGGCTTTTTGCGCTTGTAGGTTTTAGGTTTTACAAATACGAGCCGGTGCCGTTTTGGGGTGCGGTAAAACATTCGATGATTTGGACGGTGTGGCTGTCGGTGTTTCTTGCAATGCTATTTGGCGACAGCGCGTTTTTCTTTGGCGGCGTGTTCGGCTACGAAGTGGACCATTGGCTCGAATCTGTGATAGGCAAATTTGGCACGGTACTTTTCTTACTCATCATCGCCGGTGCTGTTATTATGGTAACATTTGAAAACTCAGTAAGTTGGGTGAAGATTTTTTGCGACGACTTCCGCAAGCACCGCAATGTGAAGACCGCTTGGAAAAATGCCAACACATTTGCCAAGTCGATGACCGAGACTCAGAAACTCAACTCCGAGCGTCAGCAAAGTTCCACCACCACGTCTTCGCGCCGCTCCAAGAAGGAATCCAATGACAATTACGACGACGTTATCTTTGAGGACGACAGCCGTGGCGACGACGACAATGCGCTCAATAGTCCTATCAACACCCCCGGCAATGACGCTGGCGGCAGGAGCATAGGCTCTTTTGTGCGCGATATTTTTGGCGGTGGCAAGGATTACGTGGGCAAGGAACAGAAGATAGATTTCGACAATCCTCAACAGCCATCCAATTCCTCACAAACCATACGTCCAAACACCACCACCGAGAGCAATGGTCCCAACTCCGTAAAGGAACGTTATGTGATAGGCGACAATTCTGCCCCCGGCCAAAACACCGCCGCACCCGCCAGCACCGACGGCATCGACTTTGAGGTGGAAGACACCACCGAGACCGACGAAACGGAAGACGAAGTGCAGTTTGACGCGCCCGATCCCGACGTGCAACCCTCGGAGGTAACGCCAGGCACGGCAGCATTTACGGCAACGGCGACAGGTAGCGACGGCGAAAATATGCCTCTCGAAGTGGAGACCAACCACGACATCACAGTTGCCGACGTCAACAACCTCCCGCCATACGACCCGACGCTCGACTTGTCTGACTACAAGTTGCCGCCCGTGTCGTTGCTCAACCACCTCGACTCCAAGAAGAGCGTTTCTGACGCGGAACTCACCGAAAACAAGACCAAAATCGTTGACATCCTCAAAGATTTCCGCATCAAACTCATCAAGATAAAGGCGACCATCGGCCCCACGGTAACGCTTTACGAACTCACGCCCGCGCCGGGCATCAAGATTTCAAAAATTAAGAGCCTCGAAGACAACATCATGATGGATCTCAAGGCTATTGGTATCCGTATCATCGCGCCTATTCCGGGACGCGGCACGGTAGGTATCGAAGTGCCAAACAAGAATCCGGAGATTGTTACCATGGAGTCGCTGATAACATCGGCGGCGTTCCAAAACAGCAAGTACGAACTCCCGCTCGCCATCGGCAAGACCATCAGCAACGAGAGTTATGTGATAGACCTCGCCAAATGCCCCCACTTGCTCGTTGCCGGTGCCACAGGTCAGGGTAAATCTGTGGGTCTCAACGCCATCATTGCGTCCATCCTGTACAAAAAACATCCAGCGGAGGTCAAGTTTGTGCTTGTGGACCCCAAGAAAGTGGAACTCACACTTTATAATAAGATAGAGAAACACTACCTCGCCAAACTTCCCGAGAGCGAGGACGCCATCATCACCGATGTTGACAAGGTAAAACAGACCCTCAACTCGCTCACCGTGGAGATGGACAACCGCTACGACCTCCTCAAAGAGGCGGAGTGCCGCAACATCAAGGAGTACAACGCCAAGTTTATCGCCCGACGTCTCAACCCTGAGCGCGGACACAAGTTCTTGCCGTACATCATCGTTGTAATCGACGAGTTTGCCGACCTCATCATGACCGCCGGCAAGGAAGTTGAAAAGCCCCTTGCGCGTATCGCCCAGCTCGCCCGCGCCATCGGCATACACCTCATTGTGGCTACGCAGCGTCCTACCACAAACATCATCACGGGTACCATCAAGGCAAACTTCCCGTCGCGTATAGCCTTCAAGGTGTCGTCGGCTGTTGACTCCAAGACCATCCTCGACACCACCGGCGCAAACCACCTGATAGGTCGTGGCGATATGCTCGTGCAGTATGGCAGCGACGGCATCACACGCTTGCAATGCGCCTTTATCGACACCCCCGAACTCGAAAAGATAACGGAGTTCATAGGTTCGCAGCGCGGCTATCCCACCACCTACGAACTTCCCGAACCCGACATCGAGGCGGGCGACGAAGGCGAGGCAGTGGATTTGTCCAAGAGGGATTCTATGTTTGAGGAGGCGGCGCGGATTATCGTTACCACGCAGCAGGGCAGCACATCCATGCTCCAGCGCAAACTCGAAATCGGCTACAACCGAGCCGGACGCATCATGGACCAACTCGAAGCTGCCGGCATCGTTGGCCCCGCCGAAGGCAGCAAGCCACGCAAGGTTTATCTCGATTCCGAATACGCCCTCGAACAATTCATACAGAACCTTGACCGCTCTTTGTAGTTTTTTTTTCATAATTTGTTACACATTGCAACCATTAAGGCAGTTACAAACCACAAAACACATATCAAAAATGAAAATTACTAAGATAATAGCAGCAGCATTGATGGCGATGACACTTGCAGCACCCGCCATGGCGCAGGATGGCGACGCACACGACCCCAACGCCAAGAAAATCCTCGACAAGGTGCAGCAGACCACGCAGGGATACCAGACGCTCCGCGCATCATTTGACTGGACGCTCGAAAACAAGGCGGAGAAGACCAAGGACTCCAAGAGCGGATTCATGTTTCTCAAAGGCGGCATGTACAAGATGATACTTGCTGGCACTGAGATGTTTAGCGACGGCAAGACAATGTGGACATACTCCAAGGACGCCAACGAAATCACCATCTCCGAGGTGGAGGAAGACGAGGAAAGCATCATCAGCAACCCCACCAAAATCTTCGACCTCTATCAAAAAGGCTTCAAATACGCCCTCAAAGGCGAGGAGCAGCGCGACGTGAAGGTGAAGAAAGACGGCAAGGTGGTATCTGAGAAGAAGACCTGCCAGATTATCGACCTCTATCCTGAAAAGCCCAAGGGCAAGGAGTTCCACACCGTAGAACTTGCAATCGAGAAGTCCACCTCGCAGATTGTGAGCATCGACATCAAGTTTAAGAACGGCAGCGACCAGATAATCGAAATCACCGAATACAAGCCCAACGCCACCATGGCAGACGCGCTCTTCACCTACGACCCCGCCAAGTACCCCGGCGCGGAGGTCAACGACATGAGGTAAGAGTTTCGTAGAGAAAAACACGCCTTATATATATACAATACCACGGTTGCAAAGCGCGGGAAGCCGCACGATGCAACCGTTTTTTTTCGTATTTGACAGAAAATCAAAAAAAAAGCAAAAAAAACTCTTAAAAAATTTTATATATCTCTCAAAAACTCTTATATTTGCAGTCGGAAAATTCATAAAAATAACGAATAAAAAATATCATAAAAAATGACAAAAGCAGACATCGTAAACGAGATTTCCAAGAACACGGGAATTGAGAAAGTTACAGTTCAGAAGGCTGTGGAGGCATTCATGGACTCCATCAAGGATGCATTGGTGGCTGAGAAGAACGTGTACCTTCGTGGCTTCGGTAGTTTTGTAATCAAGAAGAGGGCACAGAAGACTGCGCGCAACATCTCCAAGAACACTACTATCGTGATTCCGGAACACAACATCCCCGCTTTCAAACCCTCCAAGGTATTCGTAGGCGAGGTTAAGAAGGACGGCAAGTAGTCAAGCGTCTGCCACAACGGGGTCGCACGTGCTGCGGCTTCGTTATCTAATTAATAGTCAACATTTTAATTAACCAAAAAATCATTAAAAAATGCCAAGCGGAAAGAAGAGAAAACGCCACAAGATGGCTACTCACAAGCGCAAAAAACGTCTGCGCAAGGACAGGCACAAGAAGAAATAGCAGTTTCTTGTACTTCCCCTAACTCTATTACCTCTGTATCATACAGATAAACTAAAACTGATACTAAGTGGACAACGAACAAGTAACTAATGATTTAGTTGTAAATGCTACAGAGTCGGAAGTGATACTGGCCTTGCTTGAAGACAAGCGGCTGGTAGAGATTCACAAGGAGAAGAGGAACAGACGGTTTTGTGTAGGTGACATTTACTTAGGAAAAGTGAA
>CAMJWL010000011.1 GCA_946409405.1 uncultured Bacteroidales bacterium | reverse complement strand
CGCAAATTGGCGCAGTAGCCAACTCAATCAGGTTCAATATAACTACACAGCCCAACTTTCAGAAAAACTTCAACCTCTTGGCGGAAGACATCGCCTCGCGCCAACAGCAGGGCTACCAGACTTACATCGCCGTCCTCAACGACAGGCAAAACATCCGCCTTCACGACATTTTTGCGTCCGACGCCGTATCAACCAAAGTTACATTTAAGGATGTGCAAATGTCTATCAATGAGGGTTTTATCGATAATGACCTTAAAATCTGCGTCTATACCGACCATCAGATTTTTGAGCGTTACCTCAAATATAGACTCAAAGAAGCCAAGATAAAGCGCAACCGCGACGCCATCACCATCAACGAGATGAACTCCCTCAAACCCGGCGACTATGTGGTGCATCAGGACCACGGCATCGGCGTTTTTGACGGGCTCCAAAAGATGAACATCAACGGCAAGGATCAGGAAGTTATCCGCCTGAGTTACAAGGACAACGACATCCTCTTTGTCTCCGTGCACGCGCTCCACAAGATTTCAAAATACAAGGGCGCGGACGGCACTCCGCCCAAAGTCTATAAACTCGGCTCCGGCGCGTGGAACCGCATCAAGCAAAAGACCAAGGCGAAGGTCAAGGACATCGCCGAAAAACTCATCCGCCTTTACGCGCAACGCAAACACCAAAAGGGTTTCGCGTTTTCGCCCGACAGTTATATGCAACAAGCGTTGGAAGCGTCGTTCATCTACGAGGACACCCCCGACCAGGAACGCGCCACCGCAGCAGTCAAGGAAGATATGGAGAAGCCCGAACCGATGGATCGCCTGATATGCGGCGACGTTGGATTTGGCAAGACGGAAATCGCTGTCCGTGCGGCGTTTAAGGCGGCTACCGACGGCAAACAAGTCGCCGTACTCGTGCCTACAACTATACTTGCACTTCAACATTACAAGACATTCAGCGACAGGCTCAAAGACTTCCCCGTAAAAGTGGAATACCTCTCGCGTCTGCGTACAGCCAAGGAAGTGCGTGAAATCACCGCCGAACTCGCCGCCGGAAAGATTGACATCATTATCGGCACCCACAAACTCGTGGGCGCAACCATCAAATTCCGCGACCTTGGTCTATTAATCATCGACGAGGAGCAGAAATTTGGCGTTTCAGTCAAAGAAAAACTCAAACAACTGAAACTCAACGTCGATACCCTGACTCTCACCGCAACGCCTATACCGAGGACACTGCAATTTTCGCTTCTTGGCGCACGCGACCTCTCAATCATCAGCACTCCGCCGCCAAACCGTTATCCTGTCGTAACGGAAGTGCATACCTTCAAGCCCGAAGTCATCAAGGAGGCTATCGATTACGAACTCAGCCGTCGCGGTCAGGTGTTCATCATTCAAAACAAGATAAAACTCCTCTACAAGACCGAGGAAATGATAAGGAAAATGTTCCCGAAAGCGGCAATCCTCACGGGACACGGGCAGATGGACGGCGACATCCTCGAAGACATTATGCTCTCCTTCATCAACAACGAGGCTGACATCCTCATCTCGACCACAATCATTGAGAACGGCCTCGACATTTCTAACGCCAACACCATCATCGTGTTTGACGCGCAGAATTTTGGTCTCAGCGAACTCCACCAACTTCGCGGGCGCGTGGGCAGGAGCAACAGGAAGGCGTTCTGTTACCTCATATCGCCGCCGGAGGAGAATTTGACCGTACAAGCGCGTCAAAGGCTCAGGGCGATAGAGAGTTTCACGGAACTCGGCAGCGGTTTCAATATCGCGATGCAAGACCTCGACATCCGTGGCGCGGGCAATATGCTCGGCGGCGAACAGAGCGGTTTCATCAACGAAATCGGCATCGAGACTTACCAAAAAATCCTCGACGACGCCATTGCCGAAATCAAGGAGGAAGAGTTTAAGAAACAGCATCAGGCGCAACTCCAATCCACCGGCGACGACGAAGACAGCATCCTCGAAATGCCCAAGGATTATCTCTTCACCGACGACTGCACCATCGACACCGACCTCGAAGTGCTCCTGCCAAGCACTTACATACAGAATGTTGCCGAGCGTATCAGGATTTACCGCCGCTTGGACAGCGTGAAGACCGACGACGAACTCGCCCAAATCGCCGACCAACTCAAAGACCGTTTTGGCGAGATTCCCAAGCAGACGTTGCAACTATTTGACATCGTGCGTATGCGTTGGGTGGCGATGCGTCTCGGCATCGAGAAGATTTCGATGAAGGGCGGCAAGATGCTCTGCAATTTTGTGCCGAAGGAGACTTTCATCCGCTCGTCGCAGTTCCAAAGTATCTTTGCAAAAATCCAAAACATCCGCGATTGCCGCATCCAAGCCGCCACCGCCGACAAGTTTGCAATCGTGTTCAGCAACATTGCCAATACAACAAAGGCGTTGAAGACGTTGGAAGGGATATATGTTGCATAAAAAATTACCATAATCTTTGCTTATCAATATAATTTTATATATATTTGTCGCGTGTAAAATAAGCAAAAATATGAATATTACCGAAAAAATTCAGGCTCTCCGCAAGGAGAAAGGATGGACTATCGCACGGCTCGCCAAGGAAACAGACATGCCCACGGTGAGCCTCCGCGTGATGCTTTCACGCGACGACCCAAACCGTTATACCATAAAAAACTTGAAGAAAATCGCTGACGCATTGGGAGTTACGGTGAGTTACCTGACGCTCGAAGAAGGCGAAATGGAATCGCCGGCATTGACATCCACGCAGTGCGAGGAACTCAAAGCCATGATAGCCAGCGCAATAGACGAATATTTTACCATCAGGCTGCCAAAACAGTCTGTGGAATCCGCCGCCGAGCCCGCCGCGCCGTCGCAACCATTATACGACGACATCGCATATAACGAAGGCGAGGAACTTGAAGACTAAATCTTCGCGTTCCTCGCATTGCATTAACCGTTAATTAGCGCGATTATTAATTACCGCCCTCATCTGACTGCCGTCCGAATAGTGGTGCGATTCGATGATGCTAATGTCGGAGTTTGAAAGTCCTTCTGCGTAACTCTCCATTATCCGCATCCGGTCGGGGATGCTCACGTCCGAATCAAATGAGAGTTTCAGTTTCAAGATGCCCTTGCTGATAACTCCTGTCCAATTAATCTTGCTCATTTTGTTTGTATTTGTTTGTGTAGTCGAGTTAAAAAAAATAAATGTTTCTACTCGATACATATCAATACTTGTGCCAAAATGAAAGTACAAAGGCACTGAAAACAAGAAGATTACATTTCTCTATTTGAACCTTAACGAGAATACCAATAGGTAATCACGTGTCAATCAGTAAGTTGCGAACAAGAAGTTTAAGCAATTTTTTTTCAAAATTTTTGCTTTTTGCCTAAAAATCATCGTCTTACAACCGATTATTTCAAGCAGGGCAAGAACATCATTCTCTATTTTTTAACACGGCGAGATTAGCACCCTGAATCCATGCGGTTCTATCTCCACCCCAAAATTGCCCGACGGATCCGCCACGATATTCACATCGTTGCCAAAATAGTCGCCGAACTCCTCGCCCGCGTGTCCGTTCATCTTTACAAGGACGGGCTTGTCCTCGCAGTTGAATGCAAAAATCACGCGCTCAAATCCGCTCCGGCGGCTGATTACCCAGACGCGCTTTTCCGGGTCGGCATAGTCGGTGGTCATAGTGCCTTGCATCAACGCCTTGCTGCCGCGCCGCAGGGCTATTATCTTCTTGTAAAAGGCGTGCATCTCCATATCCGCCGCCACAGGATGCTTGTGTTTATATATTGGCAAGCCGCTATGGTATTCTATCTCGTCGTCAAAACTCATTTCGGGCCAGTGCATTGGCTTGCGGCAGTCGGGGTCGTTGCCGCCATACATGCCGAGTTCTTCGCCGTAATAAACCATCGGCGAGCCAATCATGGCAAATTCAAACACGATCATCATCCGCTGAATTTGCCGCTCATTTTCGTTGGGCGGACGCGACGTGTAGCCACGGTCGGTGGAGTGGGAGTAGCGGAAGAAATTTTCGATGTCAACCTCGCCTTTGTAAAAATCATATTTTTTCATGCCCCTATTTGCTATCAACGTTGCCAGCCGCTCCGTATCGTGGGTGCCGAGAAGGTTCATAGCCAAATAATTGGCGGCGGGAGGATAAAGTTTTAGTTGCTGACGGATGCTGTCGTCAAACTCCTTGGCGGTGATTTGGTCCTTGTCCTGTGTGAAAAACTTACACGCCAAAAAGTAAAATCCGTAGTTCATTACGCAATCAAACGCGCCACAATCCAAGTATGGTTTTATTGTTGCTTGGGGTTCTATCAATTCGGCAAGGAACAACGAATTTTTGTTAAGCGTCTTTGTAAAATCGTGCGCAGATTTCCAAAAAGTCATCGGAACGCCTATCGCATGGTCTATGCGCCAGCCGTCAATGCCTTCATACTCAACGCCGTCCACTACCGGCCTCAACCAACGCTTTAATGCCGCAAATACATAACGCTTTACATCTTGACAACCATAGTTTAACTTAGGCATTTCCTTTACAACGCCCCAAAACTTCTCGTACCACAAGTGTTTGGGCGTGGTCTTGTCCCAATCGATATGAAACCAATCTGTGTATTTGGATTTTTTGAGGTTGTGAAGCACGTCTTGGAACGGCTTGCTGTTGTAACCGATATGATTGAAAACGCCGTCAAAAATCACCTTCATTCCACGTTTGTGGGCTTCTTTGATAAGTAGGAGTGCTTCGTGGTCGGCGGTAGTCCATTTGGCGTTGTCAAAATCGTCAAAATCCTCATTCTCTATAGTTTGGATGTCCATCCTCGGCGTGCTGCCCAAGAACGGGTCGATGTGCAGGAAGTTGGTGCCGTCGTATTTGTGGAGGCTCGGCGAATACTGCAACGGCGTGAGATACAGCGCGTTAACACCAAGGTCTCGCAAATAGTTCAATTTGGAAATGATGCCGTTGATGTCGCCGCAATAACGCCGCCGGAGCAGGTTGTCGTGCAGTTTCTTGTCGTTGCCCTTCTCGTAAGGCTGACGCTCATACCAATTGGAAGTCCATGGGTGTATCTGCCAAGGTTTGTTGGCCTTGATGTTCCACGGCGCAGTGCCTACGATGTCCTGCGCGGTGATTGGGTTGTCGCTGTTAAAACGGCAAAAGCGGTCTGGAAATATCTGATACCAAACCGCCTCCGCCGCCCATTGTGGGAAGTCGTTCATTTGTGGATTTAGTGATTTGTTGATTTAGTGATTTGTTGATTGTCAACTATCAACTGTCAATTGTCAACTGTCAATTTTTTGTTGCCTTGTCGAGAGCCGCCTTGATTTTGGCGCGGACGGCATCGCATACCGGCACGAGGGGCAGGCGGAGAGTTTCGCCGCAGATGCCGAGCATATTGAGAGCCGCCTTTGCTCCGGCGGGGCTGCCGTCCTCAAAGAGTGCGCCCATCAGGTCGAGAAGTTGATAATGTATGCGGCTCGCCTCCTTGAAATCGCCTTTTGCGGCGGCGTTCACCATTTGGACGCATTGCTTGGGCGCAACGTTGGCGGCAACGGAAATCACGCCGCTCACACCTACCGACATCATCGGCACGGTGAGCGCGTCGTCGCCCGAAATCACCATGAAGTCCTTGGGCTTGTTTTCCATTATCGACATTATCTGCGCCATGTTGCCGCTCGCCTCCTTGACAGCCACGATGTTTTTGAAATCTTTGGCGAGGCTTACGATTGTGCTTGGCTCTATGTTGCGCGAAGTACGTCCGGGAACGTTGTAGAGTATTATCGGCAACGGACTCGACTGGGCAACCGCCGCAAAATGCTCGTAGATGCCGCGTTGGTTTGGCTTGGTGTAGTATGGCGAAATGCTGAGAATACTGTCGATGCCCTTGGTGTTTACAACGGACACTTGGGCGGCTACGAGGTCGGTGCAGTTGCCGCCGATGCCGAGTACGAGAGGCACGCGCCCTGCCACCTGTTTTACGACAAAGTTTCTCACGTCCTCCCTCTCTTGTACATTCAATGTAACTGGCTCGCCGGTGGTGCCGCCTATCACGATGTAGTGGACGCCGCCGCTGATGATGTGTTCAATCAGTTTTTCTAACGCGGCGTAATCCACCGCTCCGTCTTCTTTGAAGGGCGTTACCAATGCCACGCCTACTCCAAAAAGTCTGTCGTTTCTCATGTTTGAGTGTTTATATATAATAAAGTGTGTTAATCTGTCATGCCTTGGCGATGTTGCTGAGGTATTGTTTTATTGCGGCAATAATCTGCCCTGCGGTTGGTTTGGGGTGCGGTTTGCCGTCGGCAGCGGGTCCAGTGGCAAACTGCAATATGAAATCAGCATACGCCTCGTCGTCAAGCCGCGTGGACACCTTAAACTTGGCCTGCGACATCCCCACTATATAATCGGTGCAAAGGTTCGTGTCGGGGCAGATGTTGAGCAGGATGTCAAATTTTTGCGACACAAACTGCACCGCATTTGCACCTTTTGGGAAACAGAAGAAAGTGCAGTCGTCGGCGGCAAAATAATTGAACCCCACAGCGTCGTTGGCCACGGCAAGTTCCTCGGCGGTGTGCAACATGCCGAGCGCGTCGATGCGTTTGCCCGCCTTGTTGAGCGACGATATAAGCCTCTTGACATCCTCTGTGTCTGTCTTGATGGTGGCGTCGAAGAGGATGCCAACGGTCTGCGCGGATTCGAGGTTGTTGTAGGTCTTGGTGCGGTTGACCTTCTTTGCCTTGCGGCGCAATATTTTATGTCCCCAATTCTCGCGGAGACCTTGCAAAAAACTCATAGTTGGTTCATTATATGTGTGTTACCACGGGCTATAAGGATTGTGGTAGATTGTGCTGTACGGGTTGCTGAAGTTGCTGTACGGATTGGTGTCGTGCGCGTGGCTAAACTCGACGCCAATAGAGAACTTCTCGCTGAAGCGGTAGGTCGCGCCAAAAGTAGCCATGTATCGGTCGTTGTCCATTGTAAGTCCGTTGGCATTGCCGCCGCCCACGGGCATAGACTTCTCGTAGATAATGTTGCCGTAGAGCGACAATCTTTCCGTAGCCCTGTACGTCGCGCCCGCAGAATAGTAATTGCTGATGGCGCGGAGGTTTTGGTAGTTGGCGACATCCTCGTTGCAGGCCAGGTTTTTGAGTTTAAACGTGCTGTATGCCACGCCCATGCCGAAGTTGAGGCTCCATTTTTTGGAGAGGTCGTAGTAGAACGTGGGGTTCACGTATTCAAAAGAGCCGCCGCCGCCCACTCCTACGCCCATGTTGACGTTTGTGTGCAGACGGCTGGCGTCCGCCAACTTGCGCTGAGGGCCTTTGATGGGAGCCTGACCATATTCGGCGGGATTAAATGCCGCGTTGTAATACGCCGTGCTGTCGGTGTCGTAAGACGTTACCTCCTGCGCACCCGCCACAGACGCGCCCAAGAGCGACCACACTATTATAAATAGTATCTTTTTCATGATTGGTTATATTTATAATTATCAATTTATAAATATGATGCAAAACTAACAACAATTTCATATTTAAACAAGCGAAAAGACGGAAAAAAAATATTTTTTATTAAAGATGTTAAAAAAATTTTGGAGATGCGAGAATAATTTGTACCTTTGCGCAAACAATAAAACAAGCAACAAGGAAAAGCACAAAACGTCATTTATACTTAAAACAACAAAATGGAAAGTTTGCAGATAGCGGAAAGTGCCAAGAGCCCGTTTGTCAATTTTGACTGCGAAAACGGTTTCTTTGAGATTAGAGGACGGTCGATCATCGAAAACACCTTCTCCTTTTACGAGCCGGTGTTTAAGGTGCTGAGCGACTATGTGAAGGATCCTAAGGACACCACGATTGTGCACCTGTCGCTTGACTATTACAACACGTCGTCGCAGATATGGATCTACAACATACTCAAGGAACTCAATAAGATTAACGACATTGCGGGCAAGGAGTTGAAAATCACGTGGTTCTACAGCGACAGCGACCTCCTCGACGCGGGCAAGGACTTCCGCAACGTGTCTAAGGTGCCTATCGAACTCAAAGAGGCGAAGGGCGGCTTCGACGACGGCCTCGACGAGGAAATTTAACCATACACATATATCCATCCCATTTTTTGTAATTGCCTGATGGACAATTTTGAACAGCAACTCTCTGCGGAGAAGAAGACTCATTGGACGTGGCTCATCGCGCTTGCGTTGTCGTTGGTGATGGTGTGGATTGTACGCAATGTCAACCACTTCAATGCCCTCATCGACAATCCCTACGCCGTGATGACCCTCGAATATCTCTGTATGTTTGGGACGGGTTTCGCCATCTGGTACGGCTCTCATACTTACACCAAGACCGCCCGCATCCTCAAGCCCAAGGACAATCTCGACGAAAAACAGCATCACTTCATAGCCGCCAAAAGGTTTCAGAACAAACTCATCTACATCGCTTTAATTGTTAATATTATCGCCCTCGCCCTCACTTTCAAGGAACAATGCGCCTTCGTCAGCGTCATCGCCGTGATTTTCTGCGCGATAGGTTTTCCGACATTGGATCGTTTCGAGAACGACTTCATCGAGCCTAAATACGACGACGAACAGTTTGAGCCGGAGTTCAACAAACAGCACCAGAACGATATTAAGAGCAATTTTGAGGGGGAGGATGTTGTATCCTGATTTTGTGCGCTTGGGAGTTGAATCTGCGCACCAAAATATTTCTTTTTTTTCCGTTGTTAGTTTACATATTTTTATTACCTTTGCAACTTGTTATGATGATATATTTTAACCATATAATGAAAACGCTCAAAAAATACACAGGAGTATTAATATTAGCTATGGCAAGTGCTTGCAACTCAGGAATCAACGCACCAGAAGCCGAAAAAATACCAAAGGAATTTTCGGAATTTGGCAATACAAGGATAGACAATTATTATTGGATGAACGAGAGGAAGAATCCAAAGGTGATGAGTTATCTTAAAGAAGAGAACGACTATACTGATGCTAAATTTCTGAAACCCACGGCGTTGTTGTCCAAAAAGATTGCTGCTGAAATTAAGAGCCGCATCGTGGAGGAAGACAGCACCGTCCCGTACCTCGAAAACAAATATTATTACGTTACTCGCTACGAGAAGGGCAAGGACTACGAAATATACTGCCGCCGTTACAACAGCCCCGACTCCACCGAGGAGGTGATTCTTGATGTCAACGACCTTGCCGAAGGCCGCGACTACTTCGACGTGGGCGATATTTGCGTCAGCCCAAACAACAAGGTGATTGCGTACAGCGTTGACACCGTGAGCCGCCGCAAATACGAAATCCGTTTCATCGACCTCGTTACTGGCAAGCCCAAAAGCGATGTCATCCCCAATACCGCGCTTGGAACGGTGTTTGCAAACGATTCGCGCACGTTTTTCTACGTTGGCAAGGAGACCAACACCTTACGCGCATCCAAGATTTTCAGGCATGTGCTCGGCAGCGATTGCAGCATCGACAAGGAGATTTATTATGAGGAAGACCCGACATTCGACCTCGACTTATATCGCAGTCAGTCAGACGAATGGATAATCATCACCCACAACAGCACAACGTCGTCGGAGGTGAGGCTCATCCCGACCGACCGCCCTTACAAAGATCCGGTCATCTTCCGCAAACGCGAGAAAAACCTCGAATATTCCATCGACCACTGCAACGGTACGTTCTACATACTCACCAACGAGAACGCCAAAAACTTCTGCATAATGACCTGCGACTCTGCAAGTTACAACAACAACTGGAAATTCCTTGTTCCTCACGACGAGAAGGTCTTGATCAATGGTTTTACGGTGTTTGACGACTATCTTGTGCTTGAAGAAATGCGCGAAGGCCTTGTTTGCTTCGAGGTGATGGACTTGAAAACTAAGGAACGCCACCTGATAGATTTTGGTCAGGAGGCATATTCGGCGTGGACGGAGGAAAACCCCGAACACGATTCCAAGGTGTTCAGATACGGATATTCGAGTTTCAACACGCCGCCGTCGGTAATCGAGTACGACCTCGCAACACGCGAAAAACGTGTCCTCAAAGAACAACTCGTCCCCGGCTTCGACAAGAGCAAATACGAAGTCAAGCGCGTGATGGTAACGGTGCGCGACAGTACCAAAGTGCCTGTTACACTGCTGTATAAGAAGGACATCGACCTCCACGGCAACAATAATCTCCTCCAATACGCTTACGGCTCTTACGGTTCGTCGGAGGAAGACGGCTATTGGGCGTCGATATTCAGCCTCGTTGACAGGGGATTCGTCTTTGCCCTCGCACACGTGCGTGGCGGCAGCGAGATGGGTCGCCAATGGTACGAGGACGGCAAATTGTTGAAGAAGATGAACACCTTCAACGATTTTATCGACGTAACTAAATACTTGATAGACAGCGGCATAACCTCGCCCAACAAAATGTATGCTATGGGTGGTTCGGCAGGCGGATTGCTAATGGGCGCAGTCTCCAATATGGCTCCCGAACTCTACAACGGAATAGTTGCGCAAGTGCCTTTCGTTGACGTAGTTACAACGATGTTGGACGAATCCATCCCGCTCACCACCGGCGAATACGACGAATGGGGCAACCCCAACGAGGAGCAATATTATAAGTATATGCTCTCTTATTCGCCCTACGACAATGTTGAAGAAAAAGACTATCCGGCAATGCTCGTTACCACGGGACTCCACGATTCGCAAGTGCAGTATTGGGAGCCCGCCAAGTGGGTCGCCAAACTCCGCGATATGAAGTCAGACGACAACCCATTGTTCCTCCACACCAATATGAAGGCGGGACATTCGGGCGATTCGGGCAGGTACGGACACGTCAAGGAGACGGCGATGACCTACACGTTTATGCTGTGGCTCGCTGGAATCAAGGAATAAAGAATTATAACACAACGAATTAAGATGTAAGTGTCCTGACGGACAGAAATCTCACAAATCAAAACAAATCTAAAAAAAAATTTTGTAAGATTTTGAATAAAATTTTGTAAGATTTCTCGCGAAGCGACCAAAACTTGCGAAGCGACTTAAAGAAATCATCCGTTTTACGAAGAATATGCATTTTGAAAAAGACATATCGAAGGAAGACCTCAACGAGTTGCCGCTCAAAGCGTTTGAAGGTACAATCGAGGTGATTGACTCGCCCGGCAAGGTGGCTGCGTGTGTCAAATACCTGTCGCGTCAGAGTGTGCTCGGATTCGACACCGAGACCAAACCGTGTTTCAGTCGCGGCAGCAAAAACAAGGTCGCGCTCCTGCAACTCTCCACCGAGGAGCGGGCGTACCTCATACGCACCTGCAACATCGGTCTGCCAAAGCAGATTGCCGGCATCCTCGCCAACCCCAACATCATCAAGACCGGCGTCGCCATCAACGACGACGTGCTTGGATTGCAACGTTGGACGCAGTTTGCGCCAGCCGGGTTTGTGGATTTGTCCAAGTACAGCACAAAATTTGGCATCGAGGCTTGCGGCTTGAAAAAACTCAGCGGCATCGTCCTCGGTTTCCGCATTTCCAAGAGCCAGCAGGTGAGCAATTGGGAGGAGGAAAAACTCAAAAACAGTCAGAAAATATACGGCGCAACCGACGCTTGGGTTGGGCTGAAAATATACCAAAAACTCCGTCAAATTGAAAAGAATATGAACAATCAGTTACTCAAAAACATCGTCGCAAAGTACAAGGAACTTTACGGCGGCGAACCGCTTCAACTCCGCGCCCCGGGGCGCATCAACCTCATCGGCGAACACACCGACTACAACGAAGGTTTCGTGTTGCCTTGCGCTGTTAGCCAGGCGATTTACTTCGCGATGGACAAGCGCGACGACGGCAAGGTCTGCCTCAATTCCTACGACTTCAATTCGTACTGCGAGTTCAATGTCAATCAAAAGGAAGCCCCCAAAGAGCAATGGGCGTCGTATTTGTACGGCATTACGCAAATCATTCAGCAGAAGGGCTTTAAGATAGGCGGCTTCAACTGCGTCTTTGGCGGCGACGTGCCTGTCGGCGCGGGAATGTCGAGTTCGGCGGCGTTGGAAAGCGGTATGTGCCTCGGCATCTCCACGCTCTACAATCTCAACCTCGACAAGATGCTTATGGCAAGAATCGGCCAACAGTCAGAACACGAATACGTCGGCGTCAAGTGCGGCATTATGGACCAATTTGCAAGCATTTTTGGCAAGGAAAACCACTGTGTGCGCCTCGACTGCCGCAGCCTTCAATACGAATACAACAACCTCGTACTCGGCGACTACATTTTTGTACTCACCGACAGCAAGGTCAAGCACTCTCTCGCGTCGTCGGAATACAACACCCGCCGCGCCGAATGTGCCGCCGGCATCAGTGTTATACAGAAACAATCACCCTACGTGAAAACCCTCCGCGACGTTACCATCGATATGCTCGACGCAGCAAAAGACCAAATCTCCGAAAAGGTCTATAACCGCTGCCGCTACGTCATCGAGGAGGACGACCGCGTCATTGAGGCTTGCAAGCAACTTAACGACAACAATCTCGTCGAATTTGGCAAGTTGCTCTACGCAACGCACGACGGCCTCAGCAAGTTGTACGAAGTTAGTTGCAAGGAATTGGACTTCCTCGTTGAGCAGACCAAGCAGATGGACTATGTACTTGGTTCGAGGATAATGGGCGGCGGTTTTGGCGGCTGCACATTGTCGCTCATCAAGGCCGACAAACTCGAAGAATACAAATCCATCATCGCCCCCGCATACCGCGCCGCCTTCGGCATCGACTGCGCCTTCTACGCCGCCACTGCCGAGGATGGCACAGCAGTAGTCTAATTTGAAGTATTGGAGTGCGGGCGGCTCGCCCGCGTCTTTTCCATAAAATTTTAAGAATGTGAAAGAATTAAAAGAATTTAATAAAAAAAATTCTTTTAATTCTTTTTTTTTCTTTTAATTTGTGTTTATAAAATCTCCGCTGCCAGCGGCGGCGGCAAGTGTAACCCAAAATTTCTGTTGCATTATGAAAAACGCTTTTCACGCATACGACATCCGTGGCGTCTATGGCAAGGACTTCACCAAGGAAGATGTCTATAAGATAGGATACTTTGTGCCGAGATTGTTGGAGACCGACACCGTGGTTGTCGGCAGGGACGGACGTGTGTCGTCGCCCGAAATCCGCGACGCGCTCATCAAGGGCATCACCGACGCAGGTGCCAACGTCCACGACATCGGACTTTCCACAACGCCGATGGTGTATTTTGCAACCGCAAATTACGGCTACAAGGCGGGCATACAAATCACCGCATCCCACAATCCCAAGGAGTACAACGGTCTCAAAATTTCGCGCACAAACGCACTGCCCGTGGGTCTTGACAGCGGACTTGACAAACTCCTTGAAATGGCTACAACACAGCCGATTACACCCGCCGCAACCAAGGGCAAAGTCGTGGAAAAAGACATCACCGACGATTACATCAAATTCCAACAAAAATACCTCTCGCCAGCCTTCAACGACCTCAAAATCGGCGTTGACATCTCCAACGGCGCGGCGGCGGTAATCGTGCAGAAGATTTGGGGCGAGGGCGGCGCGTTCCGTTACATCAACGAAACCCTCGACGGCACTTTCCCCGCACATTCGCCAAACCCGTTGATGCCCGAAAACACCAAGCAAATGCAAGATTTCGTCAAGGAAAACGGATTGGACGTTGGCGTGGTGTTCGACGGCGACGCCGACCGCGTGGTATTCGTTGACGACAAGGGTCGCCACATTCCGCCAGATTTGATAATTGCCGCTATGGGCGAATATTTCTTCGCCGACGGCAAGAAGCCCGACGGACAGGTAATTGAGGACATCCGCACATCGAAGGCGGTAGGGGAGTACCTGCAACGTTTTGGCGCAGAGACGTATATGTGGAAAGTTGGACGTGCCAACGCCGCGCCGCGCCTCCGCGAAATCAACGGCCTCTACGGCGGCGAATATGCCGGACACTATTACTTCCGTGATTTCTTCTACTCCGATTCGGGAATTATGGCGGGCAGCATTATGCTGAACGTTGTCAGCAACCTCAAAAAACAGGGTCGCCGCCTTTCCGACCTCATCGACGAAATCGCCAGATACCAAAATTCGGGCGAAATCAATTTCAAGATTGAGGACAAGCGCGGCGCGATGGAGCGCGTGAAGAATTTCTACGTCAGCAAGGAAAAGCCCACGGCGTTCTACGACTTCGACGGCTACCGCGTAGAGTACAAGGATTGGTGGCTCAACGTCCGAATGTCCAACACCGAGCCGTACCTCCGCCTTCTCTGCGAGGCTACCACCAAGCGGCTCCTCGACGAAAAAGTCGCCGAAATCACCAAACTCATCACCGCGTGAAACGACGCTTTGCGCCTACGGCGCACGCTTTTTTTTAAACAAAAATTACCGTCAATTTAATCGTCAATTACCATCAATTTTTCGATTATGGTAGTAAAAATTGACGGTAATTTATTAAAAATTGACGGTAATTTTTGTTCAAAAAAACAACGCCGCAAGGCGTTGCAATAAATACGACAAGATATGAAAAAACTTCTGTTAATTATCGTTTTAATCATTGCCACTGCCGCCATCGCCGCCGCGCAAAACGACAACCAGCGCGATGTGATTTATTTGAAAAGCGGCAGCACGGTGAAGGGTCAGGTGATCGACAAGAAAACCGACGGCAGCGTCCGCGTCAAGACTGGCGACGGACACGTGTACCATTTTGACGGCAAGGAAGTTCAGCGCATCGAGAAGGAGACTCCAAAGACCAACAACAACAATCAGCAATCTCAGCAAAACGATTACCAGCAATCGTCTGGCAACAACCGCAACAAGCACGGCAAACCAGGCAAGCACAATCACAGCAACAATTACGAACACAACACTCCCGTTGCCCAAAACAAGACCGTATCGCAGCAAAACCAATATCAAAGCCGTCAGAGCGACCGCCGTCAGACTTTCAAAAACAAGCAGAAAAAAGACAAGTTGCCAGCCACTTACGCCGAGGAAGGTTACAGATGGTTTGTGGAGGCGGGATTCTTGCCCGGAATGACATGCAAAGACAGTGAGGATCAGGAGTTTACCTCGCGTATAATGGCTGCAACATCGCATGGTTACCAACTGAGCGCATATACCTTTGTGGGCGGCGGCATCGGGGCGGAATACTTGTTGCACCGCAACGAAATAGCCGTGATGCCGTTTGCGGATTTCAGGTACGATTTTTTTGCCGACCTCAATTCGCCTTTTGTGGGCGCGAGGGCAGGCGGATACATACATCAGGGCGGCTCGGGCGGATTTTTTAACGCGATGGTGGGATACCATTTTAGCCGCGTCAACCTCACCATCGGCTATGAAATCGCGCCTTATAAGTACCTGACTACCACGTCAAAAACCTTCTACGAAGACAGCAAATATTACAGTTCGTTCCTGTTTAAAATCTCTTTGGATTTTGGCGGGCGGTGAAAAAGTTTTGTTAATTACAACAATTATTAATACATTTGCGCAATAGACAAAAATCAATCAATCATAAATGAACAGTAACTACAAACTCATAGAAAAACGCCATGTGGACGACGTGGAGGGTGACGCCTACCTACTCGAACACATCAAAAGCGGCGCAAAGGTGCTCAAAGTTGCCAACAACGACTCCAATAAGACCTTCTGCATCACTTTTAGGACCGAGCCTGACGACAACTCCGGCATACCGCACATATTGGAACATTCGGTGCTAAACGGCAGCAAGAAATACCCCGTCAAAAGCCCCTTCGACCAACTCCTGAAAGGGTCGCTGTCCACATTCCTCAATGCCATGACGGGCGAGGAGATGACGATGTTTCCGGCGGCGAGCGTGAGCCACCAAGACTATTTCAACCTGATGGACGTTTATCTCGACGCGGTGTTTAATCCGTTGATATACAGCGACAAACGAATCCTCCAGCAAGAAGGTTGGCGCATTGAGGCAAAGGACGTCAACGAGCCGTTCCGCTACACCGGCGTGGTATATAACGAGATGAAGGGCAATTACAGCGACCCGATGTGCGAGGCGTTCAGGGTGATCAACAGCAACCTGTTCCCAGACAACGGCTACGGTCGCGATTCGGGTGGCTATCCGCCTGAAATACCGACACTTACGCAACAGCACTTCGAGGATTACCACCGCCGTCATTATTGTCCCGAAAACGCCTACATCTTCCTCTATGGCGACGCCGATTTTGAGAAGGAACTCAAAGTATTGGACGAGGGCTATCTCTCTAAATATGAGAAAGTTGGCTACGACTACACAATTCCTCGCCAAAAGCCTTTTGCCCAGATGAAGCGTGTGGCGTCATTCTATCCGGCGGGCGAGGATTCTGACCCCGACGGCAGCACGTACAACACACTGTCGTTTGTAACATGCCCGCTCGTTGCGCCCTACGAGGCCTCCGCGCTCAACCTCATTATGGAGGTGCTTGTTAACCGCGAATCGGGTGCAATCAAAAACGCGCTCATCAATTCGGGCATCTGCACGTCGATAGAGTTCAACATGACCCACACCGAGCAATGCGTAGTTACCGTGATGGGTCTCGACTGCAAACGCGACACCCGCGACAAGTTTTTTGAGGTAATAGACGGCGTGCTGCGCGACACTCTCGCCAACGGTATCGACAAGGACGGCGTGGAGGCGATGTTGAACCGCATAGAGTTTATGCTCTGCGAGGGCAACGACGCGCAACAGGGCCTCAAATTCAATTACCTCGTGGTAAATTCGTGGCTCCTCGGCGAAAACCCCATCGACCAACTCGAACTCCAAAAGAATTTCGCGGAGTTTAAACAGAGGATTGCCAACGGACTCTTGGAGGATGTCTTAAAGAAATACCTCATCGGCAACCCCCATGCCGTGCTTGCGTCGTTTGAGCCGAAACAGGGACTCGAAGCCGAGGCAGAGGCCGCCATCCAAAAGGGTCTCGACGATTACAAGGCGACGCTCTCCAAGGCTCAGGTGGAGGAGATTGTTGCTGACGCCAAGGCTCTCGACGAGTACCAAAACACCCCCAACACGCCCGAAGAACTCAAATGTATCCCGTCGCTCAAACTCTCCGACCTCGACCCCAAGGCTGAGGATTTCCCGATTGTAAAGGACGAGATAGACGGTACGGAGGTGCTTCGTTACCATTACAACACCAACGGCATCATCTACACCCGTTTTATCTTCGACATGAACGCGCTGCCCGTTTCACTCGCGCAGTATGGCTCGCTGTTGACGGACGTTATCGGCCTTTTGCCAACCAAAAACTATACATTTGGCGAACTCGACACCGCAATCCGCACATACACAGGTAGTTGCGGGCTTTATTACGACTATTACATGAGGAAGGAGGGCTTGCAGAGGTTGCCGTTTGCGGAGTACAAGTTCCAAGGCCGCGCCCTCACGCGCAACTTCGCCAAGATGACCGACCTGATGATAGAGATGTGCCTCAACACCATCCTCGACGACAAGGATCGCCTGCGCGACGTTATCATGCGCAAGTATGCGGAACTCTCCATGGAACTCAATTACGACGCTTTCCAGTTTGCCCGCGACAAGATGCTCGCCCAATACAACTGCGCCAACTACATCTCCGAAATGCTCGGCGGCATTAGTTACTATCAGTTTGTGAAGGATTTGAGCGAACACTTCGACGAGAAGGCGGACGAAATTGTTAGCAACCTGCAAAAGGCTCACAGCATGATGGTTAGCCGCGACAATTTGAAGTGTTATGTGTATTGCCGCCACGACGACTATGCTGTGTTTGTGCAGAACGCCCGCCGTTTTATCGCCGCAATGCCCGTCGCCAAGACCGTACACCACGATTGGAACATCGTTTTGAAGCCCTGCAACGAGGCTATTATAACGCCGTCCAAGGTGCAGTACGTATTCAAATCGTGCGACTTGCTCGACGCCAATTACAAGTGGTCGGGCGCGTACTACGTGCTCAATAAGATAATGTCGTCAGACTATTTGCAGACCAACGTCCGCGTCCGTGGCGGCGCATACGGCTGTTGGGGCGGCATCACTCCCGATGGCATTGTGAGCATGGCTTCGTACCGCGACCCCAACCTCGCCAACACGCTCGACATTTACGACCGAACCGCCGAGTATCTCCAGAAATTCTGCGAGGACGAGGAGGCGATGACCAAGTACATCATCGGCACCATCGCCACCAAGGATTCGCCAGTGGCAACCAGCAACCGTGGCAACACCGCCTTGCAACGTTACCGCCAAGGTTTTACCTTTGAGGAAATTCAGCAAGACCGTTACGACGTACTCGCCACCACTGCCGAACAAATCAGGCAGTTTGCGCCCATGCTCGCCCGTCTGCGCGACACAGGCACGGTCTGCGTCCTCGGCGGCGACGAAATGATTGGTAAATCCAAAGATTTGTTCAACAACATAATTAGATTGTAAAACTATGAAAAAACTATTATTGATAATGCTCCCGATGCTCGCCGCATTGCTCTTGGGCAGTTGTCGCGGCGACGATGGTCCTATGGGTCCGGAAGGCCCGATGGGTCCGGCAGGAAGGGACGGTCGCGACGGCATCGACGGCAAGGACGGCGAAGGCATGAAGACGTTGGAGTTCACTTTTGGCGTCAAGCAAAACGACTGGGAAATTGTAAAAGATTCCAAAGAGCCGTATTTCAGGTACGAGTTCGACTTCAAGGAGTTGGAGTCGTCAATTATCGACCACGGCATGTTGACGGTCTATCGTATGCTCGATGACGACTACTACGCCACGCTCCCCGTCACCAAACTCCACAAGGATACCAACGACAACGGCGATATCTTCTACACGCAACTCATCGACTACGAATTTGCGCCGGGCAAAATAAGTTTCTATGTCACCAACAGCGACTTCTACATCGACGAAAAGCCCGATGCGATGGACTTCAAGGTGGTGGTGCATTACTATTAGAAATTAATTACGACAGCAAAACTAAGCCGTCCCCAAAGAACATAACGCTTTGAGGGCGGCTTAGATTTTTTCTATTTAACCCTTGTCTAATCAAAAAACATTTCTTATATTTGCGACATCTCATTTACAACAATTAAAAACTCATCAATTATGACAAAAACCGCAATCTTCGCCGCTCTGTTGGCATTGGGCTGCGCCACCGCAAACGCCCAAGAAAAACTTTTTAACCAGGCGAGTGTACAATCTCCCGTCATCAACAACGACGGCACAGTTACCTTCAACATCTATGCGCCCAAGGCAGTTATGGATATTCCTTCCTGACCTCCAAACTCTATCCGTCAACATTTGGATACATCGGTCTTTTCTCTGCGGCAATTCACGTTAACGGCGAGGGCAACGACACCTACGCCAAATTCAAAAAAGACACCAAGGTACAGACCCAACTCGCCGCGCTCTTTGCTGCCAGTCCGTCGCTCTACTACATAGTCATCGGCAAGACCGACTTCCTCTACGAACAAAACGCCGGCCTCCGTCATTTCCTCGACGACATGGCGTTTTTCAACGTAAATTTAAGCGAATTTCAACGAATTAAAACGAATTACAAAATCATAATTCGTTTTAATTCGTTATATTTTTTGTTTAACATCCTCCTCGTCGCCATAAGGCGGCGGTTTTCATTTACTTATTAAAAGTTTTTTGTAAAAAATAATTGTGAAAAATGTAAAATTGATTTATATTTGCAACGTAGAAACTGTTAATTTCCATGATACATACAGACCTGACCCTTACGCCTCGCGACGCTTCCGACAGTCGATATTACTTGCCGGTGGCGGCACAGAAAGCGGGGATTATATTAGACCTAATCGTTGACCACGCTATCCTCCACAAGTCGGTGGATGCGCGGGGGCGGGAGATTGTTGTCAATATGCGAGTTGCGCTGTTTATGGACGGCGACGAGCGCGAGGACATCGCCGCAAAATATAATTACAAGGACGTATCCGACAAGCCTTCCGTGGTTGTTGTCGGCATGGGTCCGGCGGGATTGTTTGCGACGTTGCGATTGATAGAACTTGGCAAGCGTCCAATAGTCTTGGAGCGCGGCAAATGCGTCAAAGAGCGCAAAAGGGACATCGCTCTCCTGAACCTCGAACACCTTCTTGACGAGGATTCCAACTATTGTTATGGCGAAGGCGGCGCGGGCACTTTTTCTGACGGCAAACTCTACACCCGTTCCAACAAGCGCGGCGACATAAGTAGGATTCTCGAAATTTTCAACATTCACGGCGCGGACGATTCCATTCTCTATGATGCGCGTCCGCATATCGGCACCGACAAATTGCCAAAGATAGTTGCAACTATGCGCGAGACCATTCTCCGTTGCGGCGGCGAGGTGCATTTTTCTACGCGCTTGGACGACATCCGTGTAGAGGGCGACAAGATAACGGCTGTTGTCACTTCCAAGGGCAACGAAATTCCAACTTCCGCCGTAATCCTTGCCACGGGACACAGCGCGGAGGACGTTTACAGGATGTTGCAGCGGCATGGCGTCAGATTGGAGGCAAAAGGTTTTGCGATGGGCGTGCGCGTGGAGCATCCGCGTGAGTTGATAGACGAAATCCGTTACCACAAAGCCGACATGACTTACTTGCCCACGGCAAGTTACAACGTTGCGACGCAAGTAGATGGCAGGGGCGTATATTCATTCTGTATGTGTCCGGGCGGTCAGATAGTTCCGTCGGCTACGTCCAAAGGTCAGACCGTGGTCAACGGAATGTCGGCGGCTGCACGTAGAAACCGTTGGTCAAACGCCGCCATAGTAGTAGAAATCCGCCAAGAGGACATCCCAAATTACAGCGCGGAAAATCCTCTCTGCGGTCTCGAATACCAAAAACAGGTGGAGCAAATGACCTACATCAACGGCGGCAGTTGTCAAAGTGCGCCCGCGCAGAGGTTGACCGATTTTGTGAAGGGGCGGATTTCGAGTTCCCTGCCCGAAACGTCGTATGTGCCGGGCATCGTAAATTCGCCGGTGCATTTTTGGCTGCCGGAGTTTATCGGCAATAGGTTGCGCCAAGGTTTCAAGGATTTTGATAAAAAAATGCATGGTTTCTTGACTGAAGAAGCGCAGGTTTTGGCGTCGGAAACCCGCACGTCGTCGCCTGTAAGGATTGTGAGGGACGAGGAGCGTATGTGCAGTGTTACAATCCAAAACCTCTTCCCGTGCGGCGAGGGCGCGGGCTACGCTGGCGGCATCGTCTCGTCGGCTATGGACGGCGAAAAGGCAGCCGAGGCGGTTTTTTCAACGAAAATTTAAACGAATATGGGCATATTTTCAAATATTTTTGGCAAGAGTTGCGACCCAAGCGAGGTGCGGTTTGGACGGCAGATAGCCTTCAAGCCTGATGCCGCGCAGTCGCAAATGTTGGTGCAGAGCGACGCCTTATACAACGACGGCAACTGCATCGACGGCTACATTGCCTACATGAAATTCATACAATTAATCTGCGGCGAGGCGGTGGATTTTGAGGTGGACGAGGAGGGCAAAAGTTTCACTTTTGTAATCCGCCACGGCTCCAAGGAAATCACCGGCAGCGTCAATGCCGACGAGGTAACGGCGGAGTGCGTTGTCGCCAATTTTGTAAAACCCGATGTTGCGCCGATGCGTTATGTCTTGGCGCAAAACGCTGATATGCTGTATTCTAAGTACGGTCTCAACGGTGATAACATCGTCCTCTGTCAGCGTTGCCCGGTCAAGGACATGAGCGTTACATCTTTTAAAGACATGTTGTCGGAAATAGCCCTCAGTGCCAATTCCACTGGCGAACACATCGAGGCTGAGTTTCCGGAACTTGCGGTATGTCGCCACAGCAACATCATATCGCTTACAAGTCAGGAGGTGGACAACAAGGTCGATTTTCTCCGCGCATGGATCAACGAGACTTTCCGCCTTGTGGAGACCACCGAAATCGAAAACCTCAAATCCTACATCATCCTCTCCGCCACGTTTAAGATTTTGTACCTGATTTCGCCGGAAGGGGCGTTGCTCAACATCGTGCAGAGTATTTTGGACATTTATTCGGAGTTTGCGCCCGACGCCAACAACAACACCGAAATCAATTACCGTATGCTTTCGGTGATGGAGGACATCATGGCTATGCCCGACCACGAACTTGCCAAATCCATGTACAAGACTTACGCGGTGTTCCCGGAGTTAAATTACAAAAACTTCATGGAACTCGCCGACAGCATCACCTCTCAGTTGAAATTGCCCGTGCAGTGCGTCAACATCCGCCGACCCGATTTGGTAACGGTGATGTGCGAGTATATTGTTGGCGGACAGGAAGTTAGGTTTGCGCTGCATCAAGTGGCATACGACCTTATGATGATATTTTGGCGCGTGCTTAACGCCGAATATTTTTATGGTTTGGGATTCAGAAACATGCTTTACAACGAAACGTCCAACACCCTCGCCGCCGAAAAAATCGCCGAGGAAATCAACGCCGTTATTGCAGGTTATGTGCCTGATTACCCGATGCTTACATTTGATACGGAAGCCTTGTCATACGATTCGCTCGACAGTTTTGCGTGTTCGTTCCTCATCGAATTAAAAAACATCCAAATACCCGACTGACCACCATGACACAACAAAAAACATCAGAAATTGCGGCAAACGCCACGGTAAGGATTATGACGCCCTGGGGACTCGGAACGGGTTTCTTGCTTGGCGACTACGAACTCATTGTTACCAACCGCCATGTGGTGCAGGGATGCCGTCAGGTGGTGTTGGCTACCGAAACTTTCAAAAAACGCATCGCCAACGTCCTCTATGCCGACCCGCTATACGACCTCGCTTTTGTGGAACAGCCTGACGGTCTGGCTGTTGGCTCGTTGCAACTGGCTTTTGACGGCTATGAGGTCAAGGATGGCGACCCGATTCTTGCAGTTGGGCATCCGTTGGGCTTAAAATACACCAACACCAATGGCATCGTCTCAAAATCGTCGCGCAACATCGACGGCGTGGAGTACATACAGACCGACGCCGCCATCAATCCGGGCAATTCGGGCGGGCCTTTGTTGACTCCCGACGGATTGGTGATTGGCGTGAACACCTTTATAATGTCGGAGGGACAAAATCTCGGATTCTCGTTGCATTACTCGCTGTTGCGCAAGGCGTTAGAAGATTATACCGCCGCTGGCAAAGTGTATGCGGTGCGTTGTGTTTCGTGCAGCAATTTGGTAACGGAATCCACGTTGCAGGCGGGCTACTGTCCGTTTTGCGGCGTTAAGATGAACCAAGACGACTTCCGTGGAAAACTCTATATCCCTGGCGTGATGGAGCGCAAAATCGAGGACATGCTCACCAAACTCGGCTACGACGTCAACATCGTGCGCGAGAACCGCGATTCGTGGATTGTGTCAGACGAAAACCTCGACATCAACCTTACTTACAGCCCCGAAAGTGGCTATTTGAGTTCGTCGTGCGTGTTGAGTAGGTTGCCGCAGGACGACATCGGGCGGATGTACAGTTTTCTGTTGCAACAAAACTACAAAATCCCCGACCTTACATTTTCGGTGTCGGGCGGCCATGTAACACTCGCCACGCGCCGTGTAAGGAACACAGATTTTCATCCCGAAACCGCCTACACGTTGTTTGAGGGCTATATCATGGCGTGTCATCGGTATTCTGACATTTTAATCAACAGATACCACGCAATCCCGCCAGGGACGGTAAATATGTAAATTAACTAATGATATAATGAAAAATTTTGTACCAATATTATTGTTTTTAGCGGCGGCGATTGCGTCGTGTGCGCCGTCGCAGGAAAATACCGAAATTCTCCACGTCTGCGACACGTCAAAAACCGTTGTGCGCACCGATACGGGCGTTTTTGTGCGTTTGGCGTGTAGGTTCGACGGATTGGAAACCTCCGTGGAGTTGCAAAAGGCGAAAGGCAGCAACCTTACTGAGCCGTATTTGAGGACGGCTTACGGTTACGACACCCTTGGCAACAAAATCCTGGTAATCAATTCGGTTTTCGACCGTGCGCATCAAGACTACGAGCATCAGTCAAAGGAAGAGTACGAATATGACGAGTGGCATCATCCAACGTTAAGTACATTTTACATTGAGGAAGATGGCGACTGGTCGGCGTGGCGGCGCGAGAAGCGCACTTTTACCGAGCGCGGACAGGAATCCTCGCTCGAAGTCTATGAGATGCAGGGCGGCGATTGGAAGATTAAGACCAAGAGTTTTTATCAGTACGACGGTTACAACAACGTAGTAGAGGAGACCAACTTCCGCGCCGATTCGCTTGGCGAGTGGCATCCCGTTGGCAAGGCGCAGAGGGAATATCAAAAGTCGCTGATGGTGTTGGAGATTGTGAGCAATCCCGCGCCCGGCAACAAGTGGGCAGAAAAATCTAAGGCGGAGTTTGAGTACAACGCCGCCAAACAGATTGTGAAGTCCACCTCGTACATCAAGCGCGGCAACAAATGGGTCAATTACGTCCAAGTGGAATATTCCTACGACGGCTCTAACAACATCACATCGAGCAACACGTATTTTTGGAACGAAAAAACCGGCCGTTGGAAACTCCAAAAAGACGACGACGATTTTTAGTTTTTTTGCTCTTCTCCAAAAATTAAAAGAATGGGGAAGAATTTAAAGAATTTTTATGTTTTATATGTAAAATATTTTGTACTTTTGTCAACCATAATTTATTGGAGATTTATAAAGTTTGTGTATTTGACAGAAAATGAAAATGAAATGAAAATGGAAAATAGTTTATTTTTGGGGATTGACGAATATAAGGTGGGCGAGGTGTTGCCATGTCGCAGCGACGAAGCGCGTAGGCTGTCTGTGATGCTCGATAGCAACAGCGTAAACGTCTTGCGCTCAGCACCTAAGACGGGCAAAACATCGCTCGTTAACGCTGCCATTGCACCCGACAACCTCGACCGCCGCAACGCCGTGGCTGTGCGGTTCAACATACCTAAATTTCGTTTTGGCGACAAGGTACTTGAGAAACAACTTGTTGCCATCATCAATCAATTGTGCGACAAGCCCACCTACCTCGACCTCGCTTTTGAGGACGACGGCTCGCTGTGGTACGCCGCCAAAAAACTCCAAGCAAACTATAAAGACAAGAAAAATTTTTATTTCATTTTCGACGATTTCGACAATTATTTTACATACGGCGAGGCGGCGCGGCGCGAGTTTGCGGCGTCGGTTTCGCGTCTTGCCAACGGCGAAGTGCCTACCAAAGTAGCCGACAAAATGCAGGAGATAATGCTTGGCGAGAGCGACGCATTGTTGCCTCAGGACGGCATGATGTTGCTGATAGAGCCGCCAAAAATTTCGTTGCTTTTTGTGGTGGGCAATTCCACTTTCCCGCTGTTGTCGCAGTTGGCAGACAGCATCCCCAATATTTTCAAGAATGTCTTGGAACTCCAGCCTTTTGACGTGGAGACCGCCAAAATCGCCGTTCCTCTCATTGCCGCCGAGCCGCACGACGGACTTCCACCTGTTACTATGGAGGCTGCGGCGGTGGAATATTTGGTGTCGCATTTTGCGTCGAGCGGCGGCACGGTGCATCCCGGACTTTTGCGCAACGCCGTTTTGTACATCCGTCAGGAGGGCAAAGGCTTTGACAACCTGACGCTTCCAATGATGGAAATTTCCGAATATTTCAAGGTTTCGTATTTTGACGAAGTGATGGATTCCATGGCAGACAATAATCGGCGCGATGCGTTGCTGTCGTTTGCGGCGGGCGAAATGGTTGTAGATGGCGAGTCGCAACCGTTGCCGGCATACCGTGGCATCGCCGTTGTCAGGTATGGGGTGGAGGAGGAGACGCTCGACTACATGGTGTCGCATTACGTCTTCAAACATTTTATTGCCAATGATGGCAGGGTGTATTACTTGCCATTTAGTGGTGATATTTTTGGGCGGTTGAAGGATGGCGTTGTGGAGCGCGGACGGCTCGTCCGCCAACCGAAAACTGCCGCATTAATCACTCATGCAAATACCACTCGTACTCCAATTCCAACTTTGATTGGCGCGTTGGTGGCGGTGCTGTTGTTGAGCATTTCGGCGGTATTTTTGGCGTTTTCGTTGAAGGGCGACGTGGAGCATAGCGCAAATGTTTCCAAGAGCAATATGCTCTCGGCTTTCGCGTTCCAAAAATTGGAGTCTGACCCCACTTTCAGCCTTCGTCTTGCTCAACAGGCGATAATGTTGGATAGTTGCAACACTCAGGCATACAGCGCGTTGTTAAATTCGTTTTATAACACTGATATTTTTTACAACATCTCTGGCGAGGTGAATGGCAGGGTGGTGAAGGCGGAAATTTCCGATGATGGCGAGTACGTTTTGACATACGTCAACGACACCACAAACAACAGATTTGCCGCCCGAATCCTTCGCGAAAATGGTGATGTTTTCCTCGAAATCCCTCACAGCAACGAACTGACTTCCATCACGATGTCGCCCGACGGCAAAAAAATATTGACCACTTCGTTCGACAGCACGGCGCGTGTTTTTGATTTGCAGGGCCGCCAACTGATGACGATAGACGGACACAAGGCGATACTTTGGACGGCGGATTTTGCGCCCGACGGCAGCGGCTTCCTCACCGCCGGCAGCGATTGCAACGTGATGGTCTGGGACAGCGTAGGCAATTGTGTATCAACGCTTAGAGGACACGATTCGGACGTATATTGCGCCAAGTTTTCGCCCGACGGCAAGATGGTGGTTTCGTCGGGCATCGACAATACGGCGCGGCTTTGGTCTGTTGATGGTTCTCAATGCAAGGAGTTGACTATCAAGGAAGACAACAGGTATTCGATGTCGGTGGTAAGTCAGGCGGTTTTCTCGCCCGATGGCAAGTTTATTCTCCTCGCCGCCAACGATTACCTCAACCTCAACCACAAGGCGCGGCTGTGGGACGTCAGCGGCAAAGAACTTGTGGTGTTCGACCGGCACAGCGACTTTATTAATTCTGTTGGTTTTTCGCCCGACGGCAAGCACATCATCACTTCTTGCAGGGACAAGGTGGTGCGCGTATTTTCGTCGCGTGGTCCTCTCGAAAAAGAACTCAAAGGACATGGTTCCAACGTTTGGAGTGCGCGTTACAAGCCTGACAATCAGACTATTGTAACTGTTAGCGACGACCATACCATCCGCACGTGGAGCATTGGCAAGAGATTTGAGAGTTACGACAGGGCAAAGGATGTTAGTTTTGCGGGATTTTCGGCTAACGGCTTGCGTATCATGGTGGTACAGGATTCCGTGGCGCAGTCGTGGAATTTGACGGGCGATGTGGTAGCCACGTTTGCGGGGCATCACGGCAACATCAATACGTCGCGTTTTTCGCCCGACGGCTCTATGGTTTTGACGGCTTGCGAAGACCGCACTGCAACTCTTTGGAAATCAGACGGTACGCCCATCAAAACTTTTGGCGAACATTCTAACATCGTCAATGATGCCATCTTCACTTGCGACGGCAAAAACGCCATCACCATTTCCGACGACGCCACCGTGATAATTCACAATCTCCAGACGTATGGTAGCACCGTAATCAAGTGTGCGTGTGGAGTTTCGGCGGTGTGTCAGTCGCCAGAGCCGGAGGTTTTTGCCTTTGGCACCACGGATGGCAACGTGTCTATTTGCGATATTTCGGGCAAGGTTTTGCGCACCTTCCACGCTCACGACGGCCAGGTTAATTCTGTGGCTTTCTCGCCTGACGGACGGCTGTTGGTTTCCACGTCGTCAGACAAGACGGCGGTGCTTTGGGATATTATGGGGCAGCGTCAATATACATTTAGAGGTTACGAAAACAAGGTAAATTCGGCGGTATTCTCGCCCGACGGCAAATATATTGTTACCACCTCCGACGACGGCTCCGCCCGCCTGTGGACTATCGACGGCAAGGACATCATGGATTTCAGGCACGACGGCATGGTGAAAAACGCCGTTTTCTCCCCCGACGGCAAATATCTCCTCTCAGTGTTCCACAGCGACACCGGCCTGAAAACCTTGAAGTTGCGTATGCTCAATCCCGACGGCATCACCAAGCATATCGACGAATTGGTGCTGTACGGTACGGTCTGGAAGCCCGACGGAGAAGTGCTGCGGAGGTACGGGATAGAGTAGGGGAGTACCTTGTGTATGCTCCGTTCTGAATAATGTTAAAATTTCAATTTTTATTTTGCACATTTTAATATTTTTTATATATTTGTGCGTTCCAAAAAATACAGTTTTTAACGCAAAAAATCATGAAAAAGCATTTAACATTATTTGCCGCAATATTAATTTTGCTGGTTGATGTGGGCATCGCACAGGCACAGCAGACTGTCTATACCGACGGCAATGTAAGGATTGTGCAGAGCGACAACGGCTGGCAGATCATTCTTGGTAACACTGTAATGGCATTTGGCGACGGCGCAATCGACCTCGACAACATGCCGCCAGCGTTCAAGGACATTCTCGACGCATACGCTAAAATGGATGAGCCGAAAGAGAAGAAGACACTTTCGAAAGCCGGTGCTGCTCCAACAAAATACGGCCCGCTGTTGACGACGGCGTGGAATCAAGGTGCGCCGTACAACAATCAATGTCCGAAAATCAAATACACTGAAAATGGTGTGGAAAAAACAGGTTACACTTTAGTTGGATGTTCCTCGGTTTCTACGGCGCAGATACTTAACTATTATGGATATTGCAATCAGTTTTCGGAGACTGAGATGGTTGGAGATATTTCGTTTGCAACTGGGGAGGATGACAATCCAGCCGATTTTGAACTTGTTGAATCAGAGTTTTTTTATAAAGATAATGGCAAGAACAAATATAAATTTCCTGTTTACACTCCTGATTTCGGCTTAATTGCCTCCGACAAGAATGAATTGGCAAAGTTCCTTTTGGGAATAGGATTGGTGCAAAAAGCGGCGTATGGCATCGGCGGCACGTGGACTAGCACAAAACACCAAATCGCCGCTCTAAAAACTTTCGGTTACAATATTCAACAGGATAATGGCGGCAATGAGGATATTACAATATCAGATTTAACCGATGATATTGTTGTAAATGCTATTAAAGCAGCAAGGCCTATAATCATTGGAAGTAGTAATAAAAAAGATGGTGGACATTCTTATATAATTGATGGTTACATTACCAACGATTATGTTCATATCGACTATGGATATAACGGCAATATGAATGGCTGGTTTATGAACATATCGGCTACGGAATTCCCTGAAGACCCCTCTGTCATTATCGCGTATCCTAATGTGGAAAATAATGTTCCAATGCGAGCCGAATCGCTAATGTTGGCAGTTGATGGTAATGATGATATTCAACTGGAAGGCAACGATTTGCGGTACAAGAGTGCTCCAATTAGCCTTACAGAAGGAGAGCATACTTTTTATTTTTACTATGGCGTTGACGATAAAATTGCACCCTACACCGCCTCGGCATCTATTGTTTTGGGCAAAAACAATATTTCGTTCACAAAACGCGGTTGTTTCACCTCGACACCTGCAAAAATTATTTTGACCGAAGGTTGCGACATTGTTTTCTGCCATGATGTGTCGAAGGGCGAAATTAGTGTGGAAGTGTCCGAAAGTGAACCAAGGACTATTGCGGGCAAGGTAGTTGATGAAAATAATAAAGCGATAGAAGGTGCTATTATTTTTGCAACGGCATCTGGCGAACTGGAAATTGCAAGCGAAAACACACCCGACCACACAATAGACCAGCACGGTAGGTCGGCAGAACCTTTGCTGATTGATTTTGTACCGCAAAAAGATTACATCACAGGGTTCAATCTTTACGTCATCAAAAGGAACAATCCAACAAAAAAATTGAATGTTGCGATAGTGTCGAGTATAGAAGATTATAATAATCCTGAAATTGTATGGAGTCAAGACTATTTGCCAGAGTTGTTTTCCGAAAATGAATATGTCTGCATTGACCAACAATTTGATACCCCAATCAAGGTTACAAAGGGACAGACGTATTACATCATGATAAGCAATATGGTGCAAGACAAAGACAATGGCATCAGATATTTTTGTAAAATTGACGAAAACAGGTCGTTGATTTACAAAGTGTTCGGCATTGATGGTTATGCAACTACTGATGCAGAAGGAAATTATTCGCTGTCTATTTCCAATTATTGGAGCGGCACGCTCAGCGCACAATATAAATATAAGACGTTTAACACTATTGGTATTGAAGCGTCATCGTCAGGTGAGGACTATAATTTCAGCACAGACGGTAGCGAAAAATATGGTGCGTTGTCAATCACTATTGGTAAGGACGGCAAAAAACATGCAACCCTCGATGGCAATTATTCCGGCACCGACGGGATGTCTATTCCTGAAGATATTGAGGTAGCAAGTGTTACGCTCAACCGACAGTTGACCAAAGGCGTATATTCAACGATAATTTTGCCGTTTTATGTTGAGACGTCAGAAATCACTTGTGGCACGTTTTACTCATTTACTGGCATTAAACCGGAAGGAGACAAATGGGTCGCTGATGTAACAGAGCAAAGTTCACTCGCCGCCAATACGCCTTATATTTTCAAGGCGAATGATAATGTCAACTCCCTGACGTGGAATGTCAAAAAAGCTTTGATAAAGACGCCATCAACAAATTCCACACCCGATAAAGATCCGGCAGAGTGGATTTTCAAGGGTGTATATCAGAAGAAAGTTTGGTATAAACAAACGCCGACAGATTATGGTTTTGCTGGAACGAAAAATGACGATGGCATTTCAATTGGCGATTTCGTTAGGGCTGGTAACGGCACAAGCATCAAGCCATTTCGCTGTTACTTGACTTATGTCGGCAACAATCAATTGTTTCTCTCGAAATCCGCCATCGAACTTCCTGAGAGTATCGAAGTGCGCGTCGTAAAGCCAGAGGAGTTTGCGGAAGTCATAGAGCCTGACAACGAGGATAGTACCTTCCCCGATGATTTTGAGACTCCAACTTCTGAAATCGTGCCAAACGGTAATCAGGCAAAAGTCTGGTCGTATGGCAGGACTGTTTTCATCGAGACCGCTCCCGGCACCTACTACACAATCATCGACATAGCCGGTCGTCCGCTTATAAATGGCAAAACAAATTCGTCACACGAGGAAGTAGTTTTGCCTGGCAAGAGTGGGGGAGTAGTGATGGTGAGGATTGGAGCAAAATCATTTAAAATCAGTTATTAATCCATTAATGTGTTACTATTATGAAAAAAATCTTTTCTATTCTTACAGCATTGTTTCTCTTTGCTTTTATAGCAGAGAATGTGGAAGCGCAGGAAACCGTCTATACCGATGGCAACGTCCGTATAGAGCAAAACACCGACGGCTGGCAGATTTTGATTGGCAATACGGTGGTGGGATATGGCGACGGTGTGCTTGACACCAAGAACCTGCCGCCGGCATTCCAGGATTTGCTCGATTTTTACGCCACGCAAAAAGAGCCAAGTAGAAAGCGTGGCAATGCCAAAGCGGCTTCGTCAGCCACTTATGGCCCGCTGCTGCGCACGGCATGGAATCAGGGAGCACCTTATAATGACGAGTGTCCCACCATCACATTCTATGATAAAGAAGATCTTGATACTCGGTGGACAAAAAGTACGCTCACTGGCTGTTCTTCAATATCTTCGGCGCAAGTGATCAATTATTATGGCTATTGCAACCCGCTGAATATATCAGGCGAAGGCTCTACGGTATCTTATTCGAATATTCATTCGATTAACTCGTCTTATATCACTTATAAAGGTGGCAATAAATTTACTTATAGTTTTAGTTACACGCCAGATTTCGAGCAAATTGCTAACAACAATGGAGATTTGGCTAAATTTATTGTAGGCATTGCATTTGCCCAAGAGGCAGCATTTGGTCCTGATGAAACTGGTACATATCCTGATAAACAGGCCAACGCCTTTAATGATGTTTTTGGCTACAATGCCAAGTATCAATCTATATCTTCGTTGGAAGAGGATAATTATATAGCGGATGCCATCAAAAGTGCCAAGCCTGTAATAATAAGTGGTTCCAATGAAAAAGGTGGTGCACATTCTTATATAATTGATGGATATAATGGGAGTATGTTTCACATTGACTATGGCTGGGGCGGTAATTCTAACGGTTGGTTTACCACCACATTGTATCCCACAAAACTGGGAATCATTATCCCTCAGCCCAAATTCACCTCTGCAACATCCATGCAGGAAGAGCCAACTAAATTGGTGATCAAGGGAAATGGTAAGGAGCATAGTCTATCAATGTCCCGCAACGACGACAATGCATTGCAGTACAAAAGCGAATCTGTAACATTGACGGCGGGCGTGTACGAGTTCTATTTTGAATATGGCAACAATAACAATACCCATCTCGCGCCATACACTACTTCTACAATTGTGTTGGGCGGCGAACAAAAACAATATAAAAGGTATGGCAGTTTTGTTTCAACGTCAGCAAATCTTAAATTGACAGGAGATTATACGCTCGACTTTTACCATAATGTCGGTTTGGGCGAAATATCCATTGCATTGACAGATGCCGATGTTACTATTTCGGGGCAAGTATTGGATTCAGACAACAATCCAGTAGAAGGCGCGGTGGTAACTACGGCAGATGAGATACCAGAGGGAGTGATTTCTTGTCAGAACGATGGAAGTTTTAATTCAGGATACGCTGTCAACAATACTTCCATTGCCTTTGTCCCGAATACAAACTTTGTGACAAGGTTCGGCGTGTATATTTGGTTAAAAAATAATCCTTCAAGCGATCTTACGGTTACGCTTTTAGATGGCGAAATGAAAGAAATATGCAACAGCAGTTCATTCAAAAAAGACGAGTTCACAACTTCATTAAAATTCGTTGACATTGAACTTGACAAGCCAGTTGCAGTTACTAAGGGTCAGAAGTATTACATTTCTCTGACGGCCTCGAAGGACAACGATAATTATTATATTTGTGGCGCATTGTCTGAGAATAATTATGTGTATAAGGTATGGGGCATCGACGATTATTATGTAACGACCGATAAGGATGGCAATTACACATTTTCTGTTCCTAAATATTGGTCGGGAACTCTCAATGCTTTTTCTGGTATTAAAGAGTTTAACAACTTGCATTTCAGCAATGTGTCGTCTAATCAATATAACAAGGATTTTGTTCAGATAGGATCATACGTATTTGCCATTACAGGCAAGGTGATGGACAAAAATTCTAAAACGCTTTCGAGCGCGGTGATAACGCTTGGCGAGACGAAACCTGTACCTGCGCTTGACGCTAATAATCAAAATGGTGTGGGTGGATTAAGTTTGAATAAAACTACATGTCCGTTTGTTCCCACAGTTGCATACATATCGCAGGTGGATGTCAGTCTTTGGAAAGTAGGAACTCCTGCAAGTGATGTGTCGATTTCAATTTTGGACGAAAATCAAAATGTTGTGGAAAATGGCCGTTCTGTAATTGCAAAATCTAATATTTCGCAATATACTGAATGGCATTCTGTAAAATTTGACCAGTTGGTAAGCGTTACCCCTGGCAAAAAGTATTACATTCAATTGGAAGCGAACTACGATAATGGTAATGGCTATAATTATAGTGTTAGTAAAGAGAGTGATAAATCCTACAAAATGCTATATATGATATATGGTGTTTCCACCTACTACACCACCTCCGACGCCAGCGGCAATTACACCTATCCTGTCGAAAAAAATTGGAGTGGCACTTTGCACGCCTATTACGATAATAAGTCTTTTAATACGCAGACTTTCAAGAATATAAAGGTTGCGGAGGCGGATAAAAATTTCAAGGAAGGCGGCGTAAGCGAGTCTGTTGAAAACTATGGAGCATTGCGGGTTACAACAGTGGGCAGCACCAAGACCGCTGTCCTTGATGGCAATTACAATGGCACTGATGCTATGGAATTGGAAACAGGCATTACTGTTAGTGAAATCACATTGAATCGCACGTTTACCAAAGACGTGTATTCCACAATAGTGCTGCCATTTGGCATGTCGGAATCCGAAATCAGTTGTGGCACTTTTTACCAATTCAAGGATGTAATATACGACGAGGAGAAGGAAGTATGGTATGTCGATGTAGAAAAAGCAACCTCTTTGGAAGCCAACAAGCCGTACATCGTCAAAATTACAGATGATAATGTCAACAGCCTTATTTGGACGAACAAGTCTCTATCTGTTGACGATCTCTCTCAGAAAGTAGGCTCCTGGACATTCAATGGTGTTTATCAGAAAAAGGTATGGGATAAGCAAACTCCTACCGAATATGGTTTTGCGGGGACTGACAATGGCGACATCAAAGTAGGCGATTTTGTACGTGCGGGTTCCGGGGCAAGCATCAAGCCGTTCCGTTGCTACTTGAAATATGAAGGCGAGGATGAGGTTTTGCTCTCAAAGTCTGCTGTGGAATTGCCGGAGCGCATCGAAGTGCGCGTAGTAGAGCCTGACGACAACAATAATACTGACGATTTTGAGACTCCAACATCTGAAATCAAGCCAAGCGGCAATCAGGCAAAAGTTTGGTCGTATGGCAGGACTGTTTTCATCGAGACCGCTCCCGGCACCTACTACACAATCATCGACATAGCCGGTCGTCCGCTTATAAATGGCAAAACCAATTCGTCGCACGAGGAAGTAGTTTTGCCTGGCAAGAGTGGGGGAGTAGTGATGGTGATGATTGCGAATAAGGCATACAAAGTGCGGTATTAACAATTGCCCATATTCCTCGGATGATACGTCATAATGGCGTCTCGTAGGAAATTATTGTCTAAGTGCGTGTAGATTTCCGTGGTCTGGATTGATTCGTGTCCGAGCATTTCTTGGACGGCACGGAGGTCTGCACCGCCTTCTACGAGGTGCGTGGCAAACGAATGGCGGAAAGTGTGCGGGCTTACATTTTTGTGGATTTCCGCCTTTTCGCAGAGTTTTTTTACGATTGTGAAAATCATCACGCGGGTCAGTTGACCGCCGCGACGGTTGAGGAAAAGGAAGTCTTTGTTGGCATTGTTGATGGCAAGGTGGCAGCGCATCTGTTCGATGTAAAAACCAATGTACTTCAAGGCAGATGCAGAGATTGGTACAAGACGTGTTTTGTCGCCCTTGCCTGTGATTTTCAAGAAACCTTCGTCGGGATGGATGTCGCTTATTTTAAGGTTGATAAGTTCCGACACTCGCAGCCCGCAACTATACAGAGTTTCGATAATAGCGCGGTTTCTTTCGCCCTCAAATTGCGACAAGTCTATCGCGCTCTCTATTTTGTCTATTTCCTCCACCGTCAACACTGTGGGCAGTTTCATGTCGAGTTTTGGAGTTGAGAGCAGGTACGCCGGACTTTCCGCCACCCTTCCTTCTGCAAACAGAAACAGGTAAAAATGCTTGACACCGCTCAAAATCCTCGCCTGCGTTCTCGCGCTCAGACCAATCTCCGCAATCCATTCCAAAAATTGCGACAAATCGTTGATAGTGAGCGTGTCGAGGTTGCGGTCGCCCAAATATGATTCGGTGTAAAAAATCAGTTTGTTGATGTCGTCGCGGTATGCGTCGATGCTGTTTTGCGACATCGACCGCTCCAAAGTCAGGTATTCGTAAAATTCCTGTGCGAGATTTTCGTTGATGGGGTTCATTTAAACATTTATTTTTTCTTTGCAAATCTAAAAAATTTTTTTCGTTGTTACAAAAAATAATTATAAATTTGTGCGAAAATGATTTATCCAGGTTACTGTTAAATTAATTACAAAACAAATTTTTATTATGAGATTTTATTATCCTCTAATTGCGTTGACATTCCTCCTTGCGGCGTGTGGCGGCGGCGAATCCGGCTACGTCAAAAACGAGAAAGGCGTGGAAATCAACGTAAAAGCCACCGGCGAGAAGGTTCGCCTTCAAGTGTTTGGCGACCGAATCATCCGCGTATCCGCTACCAAGGACAACGCATTCAAAGACCCGCAGTCGTTGACTGTGGTTGACCAGAAATGCCAACCCGAATTCCGCGTAGAGCAGAGCGGCGACACCGTCAAGGTAATCACCAACGCGCTCAGAGCCAACGTTTTGACTTCCTCAGGCAAAGTGTTCTTCACCGACCTTAACGGCAACATTCTCCTCTCCGAAGCCGACGGCGGACGCACTTTCACGCCGTACCAAGTAACGCAGACCCACGCCGACGGCAAGCCCGAAACCTACAAGGGTTGGAGTTACCGTCAAGTGTTCGATTCGCCCGACGACGAGGCCATCTACGGTCTCGGTCAGCATCAGGCGGACGATTGGAACTACAAGGGCAAAAACGAGGAACTTTTCCAATACAACACCAAAGTCTCTGTGCCGTTTGTGGTTTCGTCGAGAAACTACGGCCTGATGTTCGACTCGTACTCGCTGATGAGGTTTGGCAATCCCAATCCGTACTCGTTCTTGAAGGATGTTTTCACGCTTTATAATAAGGACGGAAAACAAGGCGCGCTCTCCGGCACTTACAACATCAAGGGGCAAGCACCGATTGTAAGGGACGAGGATTCGCTTTATTATGAGGACTTTAAGACAGTTGGACGACTGCTGCCCAAAGGCCTCGGCGATGCTACCGTTGTCATCGAAGGTCAGATAGAACCCAAAGAATCAGGCGAATACCGTTTCCTGCACTACTATTCGGGCTATCAGACAATTACGATAGACGGCAAGTCGGTTTACAGCGACGACTATCTTGGTTCTGATTCCAAAATCTGGCGCACGGCGTGGAATCCCAACGCCCGCAAGTTCAACGTCAATATGGAAAAAGGCAAGAAATACTCCATCCGCATCGAATGGACTCCTGATGGCGGCGAGGCTTACTGCGGTCTCCGTGCGTTGAAGCCCGTCAACGCCAAGGAACAAAACCAACTTTCCTTCTGGTCTGAAATGACACAACAACTTGATTATTACTTCATTGCGGGCAACAACTCCGACGAAGTAATTTCAGGTTACAGAACACTCACCGGCAAGGCTCAGATTGCCCCCGAATGGCTTTTGGGCTATTGGCAGAGCCGCGAGCGTTACAAGACTCAGGACGAAATTGTGGACGCTCTCAAAGGTTTCCGTCAACGTCATCTGCCCATCGACAATATCGTGATGGACTGGAATTATTGGGTTATCAATCAGTGGGGTAGTTATGATTTTGACCCCGCACGATTCTCCAATCCGCAAAAAATGATTGACGACATTCACGCAATGAACGCCAAAATTATGATTTCGTGTTGGCCTAAATTCTATCCTAACGTCGAGCATTTCAAGGAGTTGAACGACAAGGGATTCATCTATCAGCAATCATTGAAAGACAGCCTCCGCGACTGGCTTGCCGACCCGCTCAACGATTGGAAAGGCTTTACGTATGCATTCTATGACGCTTATTCGCCCGAGGCTCGCAAGATTTTCTGGCGTCAACTTTACGACAAACTCGGTTCTATCGGTATGGACGCTTGGTGGATGGACGCTTCCGAACCCAACGTCCGCGACTGTACGCCTATGGAATACCGCAAATTGCTCTGTGGCCCTACCGAACTTGGCTCGTCCGACGAATATTTTAATGCTTATTCAATCGTCAACGCCGAGGCAATTTACGACGGTCAGCGTGGTTACGAAACCGCAATCGAGAAAAAAGGCATCGACAAAAAAGATGCTAAGGCTTTGCAATCTGCCGCCACTTGGAATCAAAACGGTTTTGGTAACGAGCAGAATTTCTCGCCCAACAACAACCGCGTTTTCTTGCTCACTCGTTCAGGATTTTTGGGAGAACAACGCTATTCCACAGCCACTTGGAGCGGCGACATCGGCACACGTTGGGAAGATTTGAAGGCTCAGATTACGGCTGGTCTCAATTTCTCAATTTCGGGCATCCCGTATTGGAGTCAGGACATTGGCGGTTTCTCTGTTGAAAACCGTTATCAGGCTGCACAACAGACATTTGACAAGACCAAAAAGGAGACTGAGGATTTGAAAGAATGGCGCGAACTCAACGTCCGTTGGCATCAGGTAGGCGCGTTTGCCCCGATGTACCGCAGCCACGGTCAGTTCCCCTTCCGCGAACCGTGGAACATTGCCCCCGAAAATTCAGACACCTACAAATCTATAAAGTATTATCTTGATTTGC
>CAMJWL010000010.1 GCA_946409405.1 uncultured Bacteroidales bacterium | reverse complement strand
TAAGGGAGATTGCACAGATACTCTTCCTGCAAAACAGACTCTCCCAAAAGGAGATTGCAGAAAAGTTGGAGGTGTCGCAACAGACAGTTACCCGATGGGCGAAGGCGGGCAACTGGGACGCCCTGCGCAAGAACCTCCTCACCTCCAAGTCCACACGCCTCTCCGAACTCTACGACGAACTTGAAGAGTTCAACCGTATGATCAGGGACAAGGACAACTACAAGGTGGCGGACTCCAAACAGGCTGACGCCCGGCGCAAACTCATCATGGACATCAAGGCTCTCGAAGGTCAATGCTCCATCGCCCAGATAACAACCACCGGCATGGAGTTCTGCGAGTTTGTCAAGACCGCCGCGCCCGACATCGCCCCGCAGGTGGTGGAACTATTCAACGCATTCGTCAACAAGTCTATTGAAACAGCAAAATGGCAGGATTAACCAAGGCATCGGACAAAGACTACCTCAAACAATGGCAGCGGTACTGCGACAGTTTCCGCTCCGCAACACCTACGGACATCAACGAGCCGGAGGCGGTGAAATATGCCCGCATCCGTCGGCTCGAAGCCGCGCCGGAGTTGTGGTTCCAGTACTATTTTCCGCATTACTGCACCGCCAAGCCCGCCGCCTTCCATATAGCCGCCACCAAGAGGCTCATCGGACACCCCGAATGGTTTGAAGTGCGAGCATGGTCGAGGGAACTCGGCAAGTCTGCCCGCTCGATGATGGAGATATGCTACCTCGCGCTCACCGGCAGGATACACAACCTCCTCCTGGTATCCAACTCGCACGACAACGCCGTAAGCCTCCTTTTGCCGTTCAAGGCTTGTTTCGAGGCCAACAGGCGCATAGAGAACGACTACGGCACACAGACCACGCTCGGACAGTGGACGGCGGACAAGTTTCTCATCAAGGCGGGCTGCATGTTCCGCGCATTGGGCTGGGGAGAATCGCCCCGTGGCACGAGAAACAACGAAAAGCGTCCCGACTTCATCCTTATAGACGACCTCGACACCGACGAGGAGTGCCGCAACGAGGACACCATGCGAAACAAAATCAACTGGCTCGAACAGGCTCTTATCCCAACGCGGTCGATCTCGAACCCCACGCGCATACTCGTAAACGGCAACATCATACACGACAACTGCGCCGTCAAGTACCTCGGCGAAAACACCGCCGACAAGTTTGACATCGTAAACATACGCAACGCCGAAGGCAAGTCGTCGTGGCCTGAAAAGAACACCGAGGAACAGATAGACCGCGTACTTGCCACCATCAGCTACGAATCGGCGCAAAAAGAATACTTCAACAACCCTATGGACGGCGGCACGGTGTTCAAGGAGTTGGTGTTTGGCAAAGTGCCAAACTTGAAAAACTGCCTTGTCCTCGTATATGCAGACCCCGCCACGTCAAACAAAGACGTAACGTCAGGCTCTGACAAGGCGGTCGGCGTCATTGCAAAACAAGGCTTCAACTATTACATCGTAAAGGCGTGGCTCGACACAATGTCAACAGCACACTTTATCGAGGCATTATTTGCCGCTTATCTCCACGCCCAAGTCCTCGGCGCGGAAAACGTGAAGGTGTGGATAGAGAACAACACCCTGCAAAACCCATTTTACGAGCAGGTCATCCTGCCCGCAATCTATCGAAAGGCTCAGGAACTCGGCGTCATGCTCCCCATCACGCCCGACATCCGCGTCAAGCAGGACAAGTTCACCCGCATAGAAGGACTCCTTGAACCGCTCAACCGCAACGGGCAACTCATATTCAACGAGAAGGAACGGGAAAACCCCGACATGAAACGCCTTGGCGCACAATTCCGCAACTGTTCGCGGAAGCAGAAGCGCATGGACGGCCCCGACATGGTGGAGGGCGGCGTTTTCATCCTAAAACAGACCGAAGCCACCGACGCCATAGACAAGGGCATATATACCGTAAAACGCAAAAACAGGCTCAAACTATGATAGTAACAGTAGAGGAACTCGGGCAGACGTCGCTCTACCCCGAAATAATAGAGACCATAACGCGAGGCGACCGCGAAGCGGCAGAACTGCAAATCGTCGCCGCAGAATCCCTCTGCAAGTCGTACTTATTCAAATACGACTTGAAGGCGGCATTTGGTGAGGCAGGCGAGCCGCCTGCAATCCAATGCGAACTCCTCAAAAAGATTGTCAAGACGATAGCGTCGTACTACCTCGTCCGCCTTGCCAACCCGAATGTGGACCTGGAACTGTACCGCCTCGACTATCAACTGGCGTTGGACATGTTGAAGGACATCCGCGACGGCAAAAACAACCTCGTGGAGTTGCCATACGCCAAGGACGACCCCGAAACCGAAGACAACGAAAGCGACGGCTCGGTGGCGTGGAACTCCAACGTAAAGAGGGTGCAGCACTTTTAATTCATAATTCGTAATTCATAATTCGTAACCAATATATGGAAACAAAACAACTCATAGTACCAGAAATCACATACGTCGCCCCCGACAGAAACCGAAAGGACATCGCCCATCTCAAACAGGCAATCCTCTCGGCGGAGAGCATATATGCCGCCAACCGTGTGCGTCTCTACGACCTTTACCACGACCTCGTTACCATCGACGGACACCTATCCGGCATACTCGAAAAGCGCACCAAGTCCGTAACCAACAAGAAGATGGTTTTTGTGGATGCGGAAGGCCGCAAGGTGGACGCGCTCGATGCGCTTATAGGTTCGCAGGACTTCGAGTGCCTTATCGAACTCATAATGGACTCCATATACTGGGGCATATCCGGCTTGGAGTTTGTTCCCGGTCATACTTTCGCCTTCAACGAAATAGACCGCCGACACATCCGCCCCGAGAAACACCAGGTGGCACGCTCGCAGTACGACTACTCCGGCATCGACATCTCCCAATATCCCGGCGTGTGGCTCATCGGACGCCCAAAGAACCTCGGCAAACTCCTCCAATGTTCCATGTACGCGCTATACAAGCGCAGCGGTTTCGGCGACTTCGCACAATACGTGGAGATATTCGGGCAGCCGGTGCGCATCATACAGTACGACGCATACGACCGACAGACAGAATCCCGCCTCCGCGACATCCTCGAACAGTCGGGCTCGTCCCTCGTTATGATGATACCCAAGCAGGCGCAGTTTCAGATGATGGACGGCAAGACCTCCAACGGCGACGGCGCATTGCAGGAACGTCTCATACAGGCGTGCAACCGCGAGATGAGCATCGCCATCCTCGGCAACACCGAGACCACATCGTCGTCGTCCTCGTCAGGGTACGCACAGGCGGAGATACACGCAGGACAGCAGAACCAACTCACACAGGCAGACCTCCGCTATGTCCTTTCGTACCTCAACTCGCCGTTTTTTCACGGCATCCTTGCACAATACGGCTACCCTGTCGAGGGCGGCAAGTTTATGTTTGAACAGACAAAGGACGTCGCCGCGCTCCAACAGAAGTTGCAGATAGACCTCCAAGTGGCCACCAAGGTGCCCATCGACGACGACTATTGGTACGACACATACGGAATCCCGCGTCCCGACAACAGTCAACGTGCCGCTGATGAAACGCCATCCGACGAAAAAGATGACGAAAAAGACGACCCAAAATCCCTCTTTGACCGCGCCCGCAGTTTTTTCGTGTAACCCCCGCCTCTGACGGGGTAGCCGAAACCTTGGACGCTCTCTATGGCTTGGAGCGTGGGCTGCCAGCCCGCCTTGACGCCCCGAACCATTCCATCTCATTCGATGCCGACACCATAGCCAAGGCATTGGTGAACATATACCAAAAGAAATACGGCAACGGCTCGCCAGACATAGAGCCGACGCTCTTTGAAAAGACGAAAGAAATACTCAGTGGCGCGGTTAATAAGGGCGTTGCAGGACAACGCTCCGGCAAGACATCCGACGCCTTTATCCACGCACTTACACACAGCACCGACGTATTTTCGGCATTCCGGGTACACAATATGCAGAGCAAAATCGCTTCGTACCTTGTGGACTCCAAAGGCAAATTGAAGCCTTTTGGTCAGTTTGTGAAGGACGTGAAGCCATACATCACACACCAGAACCGCCAATGGTTGCAGACCGAGTACGACACCGCCGTCCGCCGCGCACACCTCGCCGCCGACTGGCAACGGTTTGAGGACGAGAAGGACGTGCTGCCCAACCTCGAATGGAAGCCGTCAACATCGCCTAATCCCGGCGAAGACCACAAGCCATACTGGGGGACGGTACTCCCAGTTGACCACGAGTTCTGGAACCAGCACCGCCCCGGCGACCGCTGGAACTGCAAGTGCAGCCTCCGAAATACCGACAAGCAACGCACCGCAATACCAGTGGAGCACTTCTACAAAAACACCGGACCACAAAAAGGTCTTGATACCAATCCCGGCACTACCGGCGAAATCTTCTCCACCTCACATCCGTACTTCCCTGAGAACTGCGGCGTGTGTCCGTTCAACAAGGGGGTGGGGAAGTTGTTCGCGGCATTGGTAGGAGGGGAAAAGCATTGCGGAGATTGTGTGAAGGTGGATGAGATATGCAATAAAAATGAAAAAAAGGCTGCATTTGTACAACAACGTCGGCAAGAGTACGAGCAATACAAGAACGACCCTGATTATGTGGATGTGGATTTTGACACGAATACAGGTGCTGTCAAGGCGTGGCATAAAGACCACAAAAACGGCGACCCACGACCATATTTAACTCATCTAACGGCTAACGGTTCGGGATTTAAATCTTTGGAATTAGAAAAATTTTGCGTAGAGCAATTGTTTAAGATGGGCAATAGCGTAATAGGGCTTCCCGAAGGATTGCCAAAACCTTGTCGACCAGGTGAAACTCTGACTTTTTATACGGCGCTTGACATCTTGCTTAATGGTGTTAGAATGGAGATAAGGTCAATAACAAAAAACAAAGGTTATTATTATTGGCCATTACTCCAAAAAAACGAACAACTAAAAAAATGGAACGACGAAAATCCTAACGACCCCGCAGATAGTGTGATGTTATATTTTCACGATCCAGCAATGTTTTCAAGATTGAAGGTAAAAGATGGAATTACACATTACTTAAATAAGGGAGAACTTTACAAACGGAGAATCCATAATTACATTAAGCATGTTTATTGTGTTGTCAGTGGTGTTATGAGGATATATAAATTTGATGTAAAATAAAAAAACCGCCCGAAGGCGGCTGCGCATAAGTGGACTTCTACGTGAGATAGCCTACTTTAAACTAAGAGGGTCGCCCCAAGTAGCGGTATCGCACTGCAAAAGTACAAACAATATTTTAATTAACAAACAAAATGGAAAAAAAAACGCAAATAAAATTCACAAAGGCTCAAAAAACAGCGTTGCAGACGATGTTTGTGTCGTATTGCCGACACGTGCGTCAGTCTTACGACGGGAAAACCGCTATTTGTGGACTAAAAGAACTTAAAGAGAGGTGCGAATACTCCAACTGGACGACGTGGGCAGACTGTCCAATCGACTGTCCTCACCATCTTATGATGACAAAAGTTACTTGCACCCCCGACAAATGCGCACTTGCCGACCATTTTGTAAAACAGGTAAAAGAATGTATAACCAAATAAAAAACGAAAAAAATGGACGAAAAAATTGAAATAATCACCAAGTACCACAATAAACCGGCCCGCGCAGACGGCAAAATATCGGGCGTGGATTATGTGGAGCGCACCGTAACAATCAACGGCAAAATCATGTACACCGACAGAATTGATGTCCAGATGTACAAAGCCGGCGACGACCCTGTGTCAAGGTTTCGCAACTGGCTATATGGCAGAGACAGCCACCGCACCAAAATTGAAGAAACGGTGCTTTCGTGTTTGGAGCGACTACTGCAACCAACTAACGCAAGGTTTAATCAGAAAGTTCAAGAATCGCTTGTTCTAAAACTGAAAGAAGGTGCGGAAACTGATTCTGCAAACGCTTAATCTCTTCCTTGTAACGCTCTTTGTATGCCTTTTTTGAGGCATCCGTCGTCAAAACTACGGCTTTAAGGGCTGCTACTTGCGCTTCGAGTGCTATCGTTCTTGCAAACGACTCGGCTAACATTGTGTCTTTATCCATATTTATCGTTGATTTTGAAATTATTTTATCGGCGGTGAATATACAAACAATTTTTGAACCAACAAATAAAAATTGAAAAAAAATGGAAGGAACTATAAAACATACAATAATCGGATATGTTGTGTACGGTGATCGCCGTGGTGTTAGTATGGTCGGCTATCACGGCAAAGGCAGTAAAGGTTATCCGCAGGAGGTCCTGACGGCTTGTACTCCGTTTTGCAGTCCAAGAGAGGCAAAGTCTTATATTAAATGGCACATGAAAGACGATGCGGAGATAATCGAAGTGCAATATGACACTACATACACATACAAGACACTCAAACAAAACACAAAAAAATGATAAAGCAGAACTGGGACAACAGAGAGGTTTTGGTATTGGAAAAGGGAGATGTGAGGTACTTCCTTCAATACCTGAAACCCGAATACGAAAAACGGAAAAAGGCCTATGAAAAGGTAGATAAAGAATACCACAAAAGGGCAAACACTTCGCCTGTAATCGTCAACGACGAATACAGGAAACTCGAAAAGAAGTACTTCGACCTCAGACAGGACTTCAACGGGTTCAAAACAAGGTACGAGTATTTGGAGAGGTTTTCTATCCAATACCCGTGGGAACTATAACGGACTACTAACCGCATTGTAACCCCGTTGCAATGCAATTATAAATAACAATTATTACTAACAATTAAAAACAACTTACATCATGAGTAAAATTTCAAGACAAGAGAACAAGGCGCGTTACAAGACTGGCATGTACCCGACGCAGCAAGACTTCGAGAACGTCTTCGACTCCTACGTCCACAAGGACGACATTGTGCCGGCAGAGCAGGTCAAGTCGGGAGACAAGACCATCATCCAGCTCATCAACGAACTTTCCGAGCGCACCCACACCCATCAGATTGCCGATGTAGAGGGCTTGCAGGATTTCATCAACGAGGTCAACAACTTCCTCGGCACGGTGGACGCTTCCAACGAGACCATCAACCGTTGGAAGGAGTTGGAGGCCTTCCTCCAAGGCATTACCGACACTGAGAACCTCCTCTCTCTTCTCCAGCAGTACCGTCAGGAGATTCTCTCCGCAGTCGAAGGCCAGTACCTCATGCAGGTTCCTGATCTCGACGCCTACACCACCGCACCCGACGGCAAGATTGTGCAGTACATTGGCGAAACCAACGACAAGTACAAACACGGATTCATCTACGAGAAGGTGGGAGGAGATGCGGTTGTAATTCCAGCAGGTACTGCCTATGTCGATGTTAAGAACCCTTACAGCGAAGACGAGATGGTAGAATTTGTTGGCAGATATTACAAATCGGAAAGTTGCGACAAATTCGTATTGCAAGGTAATGGTTATGCATTGTTGTTGTGCAACGCTGCGACACCAAAACCAGGCGACCTATTTGTTACTGGCGATGGTCTTGACAGCCCTGTCGAGGTTGCTTCCGTCCAAGATACAGGCTCCTCCTATGTCGTTGCATTGGTCGGTTCTACCGACTCTCGTCGTTCTGCCAACATTAAGACTTTCGACAAAAACCCAACATTCCAAAACAAATTCGTGGATTGCAATGGACATTCATTCTACACAACAACTGATGGCGGCTATGCAATCCTCAACAATTTCAAGTTTTGCACAATACAATATTACACGATGGGAACAACAGACACCTCTACCACCATCGGTTCTCCCGCCTCTTGGCAGCCCCTCAAGGTGCAGAACGTAATCGACTAACGCGCCAATCTGACCAACCAACACACTACACACTCTATTAAAAAAAGACACCGCAGCGTCATCTTCGACCCTGCGGTGTCTTTTTTATTACCAAAGGCTCAGCTGCACTGCATCAGCCTCCGGCTCTGACAGCAGCCGTTTCTCGTATTCTCCGAGATACCTGTAAAAAGTACGCTCCGATATGTGTGTCGCCGGATATACATAATGCACATACACCCATCGCTTGCACCTGTCCTGCCGTCCGGGTTCGTAATGCTCGCTTAGCAGCATCTCCACATATTCCTTTCGTTTTAGCGTACTTTTATACATTTTGGCTCTGTTAGTATTACAGGTTTGCTTTCCGGGCTTCCTGTGGTTATTCTTTTGTCATTTTCGGTTTCAATTGCGGGTATTTATCCCACAGTTTTTGGTATCTCAACGCTTTGCGGTATAGGCGGTCTATCTCCGCCGCCTCAGCCTTTGCTTGTCGTTCTGCCGCCGCCATCTGGTTCTCTATCATCGCCTCGTGCACCGCCTCGGTGATGTGGTCAACGTGCGGAATGTAGCCGTGCTTTTTGAGCACCTCGTGTTCGTTCTCGTGGCTTGCCACCACTGCCTCCGCTCTTTCGTCCCGGTACGCCGCAAACAGGGCGTTAAGTTTAGCCCCGTTTATCGGCGTGGTCAGCACGGTGTCGCCGTCCTTCACGCGGTTTAGCAGGATGTTGAGGTCGGCGATGTTCAGGTAGTAGTTGTTGTGGTAGATGCGCAGGCTTGTCTCTTCAAGTTGGGCGTCGGTCAGTTCTTTGCCGCCGAGGTATTCTATCAGATCCACAATCCACAGTTTGATGTATCCCGTAATAAAAGCCTCGCCGTACTCCTGTCGTATCGCCACTAAGGTCGGCAGTTCCATGTTCATCGCCGCCTTCACCGGCGTATTCACCTCTGCGCATTGCCGCATTGCTGGTAGCGGCGAGTATGCCTTCACAAACTCTACCGCTTCCATCCGCAATGCCGCCACGCTCCCCACTTTCCTTGCCACCGCCGCACTCACGCCATGGAGTGCAGGCGGCTCGCCTACCTTTTTTGCCTCGTTTTCCATATTTTTACGCTTTTAGTAGTGCCTAATGATAGTCGTTTATCAGGCTGCCGTTCAGCATGTCCTTCACGATGTCAAGTTTTTTCTGCATGTTGCCCGCCTTTTTCTTTGCCTCTGCAAGCCGCTCCTTCTCCTTGTGCCGCATCATCTGAGGCACTATGATGTTGTAGTTGCGGTGTATGCTAAGCAGGCTTGTGAAAAAGTAGTTGTTTTTCATTTGAAGGTACTCCAAGAGCCGCTGCCACATTCCGAGTATCACGTCGTCAGTAGCCACCGCCGTCGGGTTCTTTGTGCGCCACGTGCCTACAAGCATGTTGTATATGCCCTTCATTGTGTTGTACTCTATCACGTAGGCGTTTTGGCTGCTGTACTGCACCGCCACGCCAAACCGTGCCAGATACCATTGCCGGTAATACTCCACCATCCTCCGCACGATGTCCTTCTCGTCCTCTGTTTTTTTCATCGTATTATCGTTTTAGTTTTACCTCTATGCCTTTGAGTTCGTGGAGTGCGGGCGGCTCGCCCGCGTCCGCACACTTCGCGTCTGTGATGCTCAGCGGAATGCTCAGCCATTCGCCTTGGTCGCCCTTCACCCAAGCCCTCACAAACTGCTTGCTTGGTATCGGGTCGTAGGCGTCCATGATAATCTCCACGCCTTCCTGGAATTGAGGATCTCCGCTCCTCTCTGCCAACGCACGCAACTGCAATACGCGGCTCGCTTTCAGGTTGCCCTTCTGGTCTTTGCTCAGAAGTTTCAGCACCATCTCCACGAGGTTCTGCGTCTCCGCGTCCTTTGCAAGTCCGCTGATGTACGCCTTTATCATGTCGATGCCGTCCTGCACTGTGTCCTTGTAGTTGTCGATGTTGTAGCAACCGAGTTCTATCTTCTTCTTGCCGTCGCTCGACGTGAAGGTGTGGCTGCGCTGTCCGTCCTTGGTCATCTTCATCACGTCGCTCTTCATGTCGAGCAACGTCTTGAAGTTGCCGAAGATGGTGGCCTTCACCGTTGCCAACTGCTCCGAGATGTCCTCCAGTTCGGGAATTGTTGTCTCCACCTGTTCGTCTATCATCTTGTTGTAGGTGGCGAGGTTCTGCTTGCGCTCCTCCTTTGCCTTGGCAGCCGCCTGTGCGGCCTTGAATGCCTCAAATTCCGCCATTTCCTCGGCGGTCATTGTTACTGTTGTCTTTGTATCCATCGTTCTATTTGTTGATTTATTGATTTATTGATTTATTGATTTGTTGATTACTCTATTCCAAGCACCGCCTTCACGTATGCTACCAACTGGTTCCAATTGGGTCCTACATAGCGGTACACAGCGCTGCCAATTACTACGATGAGCGTGTACAGACCCGTCTTGCTGTTGTAGTTTCCACTGAATTTTGCCATAGTCGCCTTGTTTTTATTGGTTCAATTACTTCAATCACTTGTCAATATTCTCCGGCTATCTTAGTCAGTACAAGGAAGTCTGCATACTCCCCGTCTTTCAGTGCCGTGCCTATATACACGTCGTCGCTGCCGTTGTGCTTTCGTCGCTCGATTGCCACAGGATTCATCCTGTACCGGTTCTCTTCGAGAGCCTGCGCCTGATAGCCGCGCAGTTCGTCCACGAGTTCGTCTATCTCGTCTGTGTGCACCATGTAGTTGTCGTACCGTGCCGCGTATTCCGCCACATTACGTCCCATAGTATTCAGGTAACTACGTGCCGGGTTGCCGTACCTCGCTATCCACATCTGCTGGTAGTGCTTTTTCAGATGGTCTGTCTTCTCGCGCCATTCGCGCTGCCTTTCGGCATACGCCCGCGTTATGGTCGCATATACGGTGCTCAGTGGCGTTACCGTCATCTCCTGCGCCACGCTCACATATTGCACGTACCCGTCCTGTGCCGTCGCCATGGCGGAGTGTAGGCGGTCTTTCTCTGTTTGCAGGGCTTTCAGCATCGCCTTGCGCGCCAATGCGCCAAAACCGTCGCCCATCGCTGTCGCCGCTGTGTCTCCATGTGTGTACAGGTCTTTGTGTTCTGCCACATACGCCATCGTCTCGTCTATCTGGCGTATCAGTTCCTCCGCGTGGGAGGTTTTCAGTTTCATCGGTATTATTTCCATTTTGTTCGCTTTTTTATTTATTGATTTATTGATTTCGCGATTTGTTGATTTCTCTCCTCTTTTCTCTCTCCTACACATTATTTGTCGTCTCTATTATTCCTTGCTGCCATACCGGGAACGACACCGCCGGGTTCTCGGAGTAGCGGCCTTTGCTGTATGCACGGTAGCCCGCCACCTTTATCTTCACGCTTGCAAGGTACAGAAGCCTTTTGGCGTCAAAACCAAGCGGCTCGCCTTTCTCCTCCTGGCTTACGAAGATGAATGTCTTCCGAGGAAAACGCCTTATCATCTCCTCCGCCTGTGCGTAGTTCCATCCGCTCATCTGTATGGAGTCCACTATCACAAACTTGCCGCTGCGCTGACGTTTGAGCCGCTCGGTGAGTTCGTCGTAACTCTCTATCACCGTGGTATAACTGCCGTGGTGCTCCTTCATATTGAAGTCTTGCAGCCTTTTTTGATAACTCTTGCTGATGCCCTCCTCGTAGCCCACATACACCACACGGTCTATCTTGGCAAGTTCCTTGGCGAGTTGCATCACAAAACTGCTTTTGCCGCTGCCGCTCGCGCCCCATATCAGCCAAGTGTCGTTGTCTGCCGGTACGCCAAACACCTCGCGCCATCTCTCGCCCCATCCAAGGTCGGGGAACTTCCGTTCCAAAATCTCCTCTGTCGAATAACTACGCTTCATTTTCAATTATGAATTATGAATTACGAATTTTGAATTGACTTCTGTATTTCCGTAAACAGGCGTCTCAGATGACCGCCGCTTTTCACCACAAGAGTGCGGATGTCGGCTCCGTCGGGGGCGTTGCCGCGTGCCACGGTCTCCGCCTGTGCGTTAAGGAACTGCCGGCGTTCCTTCTCGCTGTCGGGCGTTACGCGGGTGAAGCGGTTGCCGTAGCGGTTGAAAACCTCAGCGTATCCAACCTTCTTGCAGTTGATGGAGCGCGAGATCTTCTCCCTCAGACCCTCCGCGCCGAGCATATACCATCCGCAGTTGTTCTCGCCCGCGCCGTTCCAAAGGGCTTTGAGTTCAAGGAAGGCGTCGTATTGCAGGTCGCCCGCCTCGTCGAGGATGATAAGCGGCTGCTCCAAGGTGCGCAGGTAGTATTTCAGGTCGTCATAGACATCCGAATACCGCCCCGTGCTGCCCACGCCGAACTCCTTGGCTATGCCGCGTATGAAACGCTGCTTGCTTTTCACCTGGCTGCAATCCACATACACGGTGTTTTTGTGAGTACGTGCATAGTATTGCGCCGTGTAGGTCTTGCCGATGCCCGCCTCGTCGCAGAATATGCCGCCGGTGGAATTTTGACGCGCAAAGTCGAGGCTCGCCGTGATGTACTGGAACGTCGGGGTGCTTACGGTCTTCCACTGCACCTCCCTGCCGAGCATCACATTGAGACGCCTTGCGATGGTTATCCAATTGGCGTCCGAGAGTTGCCCCTCCACGTTGCCCTTCTTGATGTTGGAGTACGCGCTTGCCGTGATGCCGAGTGCGGCGGCGTGCTTGGCGTCGCTCGGATAGTTGGAGCGGTTGTCCCTCACCGCCGCGATAATCTTGTCTTTTTGCTCGTTTGTAATCATCTTATTATGCTGTTTTAATGTTATTGTTCCACTTGTCAAAACTCCGCCAATGCCCTTGCCACGTAGTCTTCCGAGAGGTAGTCCTGCGGCGCATAGCCTATATCCTCCTGCGGCTGGTCTTCAATTACTTCGACGACTTCCACGTCTTGGATCTCGGGAGGGTCGTCCGCCTCAGCCTTCAACCTCTCTGCCACGCCCACCGCCGCAATCTCATTGTCCTTCACATACGCATCAAACTTGGCTATCTTTTTACGCTGCTCCACGAATGCCGCCTTGTCTGCCTCCGTCTGCTCGGCCTCCGCCGTATTGAAGGTCTGTATCTTTTCGAGATGGTCGATGTAGATGCCGTCCTGATAGATAAACACGTCAGTCGGCTCGCCTGCCTCGTCCGTCAGGTAGTACGCCGTTACCTTGTAGTCGTTGGGCTTCAAGGCTTCAAGCACCTTGGTGTCGGATAGCCACCATTCCTGATGCGCCACGCGGCAATACGAATTGCGCCTTACGCTCGTCTCCACCTTCTCGCCGATGTACTTGGCAAGCACCGCCTTGTTGACGGGCTGCAATGTCGGGTTCATATTGTTTTTAAGCACGTCGAGGCGTGTCATTCCGGGGTATTTCTTTTGGTTTGGGTGCAGCGAGTTGTTGAACTCCTCGATGTCCCTGATGTCGTCCGCTATCAGTTCCTCCCAAGAGTAGTACTGTTTGTCCTCGTAGGTGTCGTTGTAGGCGTCAAACACCTTTTTGGCCTCCGTCCTGTACTGCCTTGTCTTGGCGTAGAAGCGTCCGATGCCGAGGTGGTTCTTATGCTCTATGGAGCGTTTCTTTGCGCCGTTCATAGCCTCGGCGTACTTCTCCTGCGAGTTTTGCGGGGCGCAAAACCTCACGAAGGGGAACATCTCGCCCGCTTTCAGCATACTGTCCTGCCACTGGCTCATAAGGTGGTTTTCCACCTCCACCTGTGCGGGGCACATCCATCCGTTGCGGTCTATCATACGGAACATATTCCTGAACATATCCACCACCAAGTCGGTATTCTTGTACCTGTTGTATGCGTAGCCCACCACGCACTGGCTCGCCACGTCGTAGGCGTAGTACGCTTTGGGGCGTATCTTGGTGTCTTTGAGTTTGCGCGGCAGGTCGCGGTCGTCGAATGAAATCTTAGAGAACGAAAACTCCGGCGCGTGCCTGTGCATATACGGCTTCTGCTCGTGCATAAAGGTGGTCCACGACGACAGTTTGTGCTCAATAAGTACGCGGTTTTTGGGCGCATTGAGTATGTTGCTTATAGTGGTCTCGCTAAGGGTCTTTGGGTCGCCCTTCCTGTCGGTGAAGTTTTCCGGATCCATCACCTCGCCTGTCTCTGGGTCGTAACAGTCGAGTTCGCCGCATACAAACATATTGTACATCTCCGCCACGCTCGTATTGAAAGGCTTGTTGGGCAGGGTGGCGAGTCCCAATATCAGCCGCTCCGTCTTAACGTCCACTTTCCTTGCGCTCTGGTTGCCGTATTTGCCGCTTATCAGTGCCTTGTAGCCTTCCTTTTGGTATTGCACCGCCTTCTTGCGGAAGCGCATAATGCTTTCGGGGAGCGTGTGCCCGGTCTTCGCTTTCAGTATGTTGATAGCCGCAAGCATCCGCTCCCACGAATACTTGCCGCCAAAGACCTTCTGCGCCGCCTGTGCGTTTTCATACAGACGGATGCAGCAATTGAGTACGCCGGCATTGGTGCTGTATTCTCGTATCTTGTCCGCGCTCAGTTGTACGCCGGTGTTGGCCTTGTCGGAGTAGAATGCCACCGCGTTCTGGTCGTAATGGTAATTGTCCATAACGTAGCCTTCGAGAAGTATGCCCGCGCCGCTGGGGTACTTCTTGTCCACCAACTCCTTCACCCTGCAAGGCAGCGAGTCCACGTCGATAAGTGCGCTCACTCCCTTGCCGCCTCCGCGTCGGGCTATCCTGATGTTGCCGCGATTTACGAGTTTGTCGTAATTGTGCCTCGACACCCCGCAGGACTCCAACTCCTCTACTCCCATACAAAGTTTTCCACCGTAATACACCATCTTAGTTCGCTTTTTTAGTTAAATGTTACGCCTTTTGTTCGTCGCTCACCTTCACCTCCATCTTCACCGCCCCGTGTTCGAGGGCTATCCTACGTATTTTGTAAGCATTCACGCTCATGTCGGTGTAGTTGAGAGCGCGGCACACGTATGGGAGGCTGCAAGGCAGCCCGCTCTTCTTGGCTATCCTTGCCACCTCGCGTCGCAGTTCATTGTCCGCCTCGATGAAATATTTAATTTTTGTGTTTTCCATTTTTTTACTATTTTTACGCCGTGTTGAAATTATTTCAACGCTGCAATATTACAGAATTTCTGTAATACTACCAAATATTTTTACAGAAATTTTTAAATTATTTTCAAGAAAATGTGTAAATCGCTTATTAATAGTAGGTTCATATCGGCTATAAATATGATTTTAGAACGAGATAATGGGCTTACGAAGGGAGATTTGTCTCTAAAATTCGGCATATCTCAGCAAAAATTTACAGAAATTCTGAAAGAAAGGATGAATGTTGGTGCTGATTTACTTGCCGGTTTAATTACTGAATATCCTGACATTTCAGCCGAATGGCTTCTTACAGGCAATGGTTCGATGTTGAAGACACCAACGGCATCCGAACCGCCTTGTAATCCTGTTGTAACGCCGTTGGAAGACGGCGAAAAGGGCAGTATGCTCGACACCATCAACACACAGGCGCATATTATCAAGGATTTGACCGCCAAGATCACCACCCTTGAATCCCGTCTTGGTAAAAACGAAGCGTAGCCTACCCCCTTCCCGGTGAGCCGAAAAAGGGCTTTTTGAGAGTTTTTGCCCGATTTTTTGTATAATGCGCTTATTGTCAGAATATTGCGTCAAAACTCCGCAAAACAACTCATTTTGTTTTCTGTATTGTTCGGTTTTGAACTCGTCAGAAAACCGCTTTTTTGTTTGTCAACTCGCCACCCCCTGAAAATACGGTTTTGTCCGTCCAAGTTGTTTTATTTGTCCGTCCAAACTGTCCGTCCTACTGTCCGTCCAAACACAAAAAGCGGCTGTTTTGCCATACTGTCATCAGCACAGCAAAACAGCCGCTATCTTCAATGATTATTAACTACTTAGCCCAATTAACCGTTATTCGCATTTACCCGCCCTTATTCAGGCCAAAATTCACATAAAATTCATTATAATGAACATTTCGTTTTGAGGAGGGGTGAAGATGGTGAGTGGCGGAAAGTGGTTTGTGTCAGGGTGTTAGGCGGGGTGTGGGTGGGGCGAGGGAAGATACGGGTCGATTTATGGGGGGTATATATAACATTTCTAAATCATCGATGTCGCATGATATTTTGAGAAGGATTCGTCTATTGATTTTGTCGCCAAAAAGTGCCAAATCAATGTCGGATCCTTCCCTGTAACATCCCTTTGCCCGCGAGCCAAAGATGAGCACTTTGTCTATCTCGGGATGCTGCCTGAATACGCCCGTGATTTCCTCTATTGTATTGTCTGACAAGCCAAACATAATGCTACAAAATATCTGTGGTGGCGGTTTTCTTCCCTCTGTATCAAACCTTGCTTTTCGAGTTCAGACAATGTGTTGGCGGGATTGTTGATGACCACTTCCTGTACCAGCGCATTGGCTTTTTCGAGGTTTTCAAGCCTCTGTATCCATCTGATGTCGCTCATAATATTATCAAGAGTTGTTTTTACATTGCAATATTAGCGTATTTTATAATTAACACCAAATTTTTTTGTTTCCTGTTGTACACGGTAATTTCATTTAACAACGCATTAAACGAATAAAACAAAATAATTTATTAAACTAATAAATTAAAAATCAACAAGTTAATTTTTAATTTTACGAATTTAACGAATACACCTCTGCAATTTTTATATTCGTTAAATTCGCTGCCGCTTGCGGCACTTTGTTTAATGTAACTTTCTGTAAGACAAATTCGTTTTATTTGTTTAATTCGGTGTTAAAAAACTTAAATGAAATTGCTGTACCCGTTGTTTTTTTGCCGCTGCATCCCCAAACGTTAACTTATCCTTAATTATGTTAACAAATCATTAAATCTATTTTTTCCAAATTTTTTTTCCGATTGAGTATCAGTATATTATAAATAATCTATTCTTTATTGAAGCGGAAAAGTGAAACATTTTACGTTTTTTTTGCGTATAATTGCATAGAAAGTAATCAACAAAAATTAAATCTATTAGATTATGAACAAATCTGTATTCTTCCACGACCAAATTGCAAAGGTCGATATGGGCAAAGGCGTTGTACGTCAGGATTTTGCAAGCGGCAAAAATATGAACGTACTTCATTGGAATATGTCTGACAAGTCTGTTGTAGGCATGCACACCCATCCTCAGGAGCAGTTTGGCTATTGCATCAAGGGCGGCTTCGAACTCACAATTGGCGAAGAAGTATTCCATCTCAAGGCTGGCGACGCCTATCTTGTTCCCGCCAACGTGCCGCACGCTTTCGTGGCAGTAGGCGAAACCGAAGCAATCGACGTTTTCTCTCCAATCAAAACTGAATTTCCGTGGGATAAGAAATAAAACATCAATTCGCAAACAAACCATTTTCGAGCATGAAAATCAATTATTTAAGACGTGCGGCAGGCTTGTTGACGCTTGCTTTGGCAGTAACGTTGGCTTCCTCGTGTTCCAAAGATGACGACGAGGATGACGACGAAAACATTGAAGACCCCAAAAAAGCCTTTTTCGAGGAAAAACTCCCTATGCCGGAGATTAGCCACGAGGCGGTGGATTTGGGATTGCCAAGCGGCACCAAGTGGGCTTCCATGAACATTGGCGCAGCCTCCGAATCGGAGATTGGTCTCTATTTCGCATGGGGCGAGACTGTTGGGTTTGGCACTTCGCCCGCCGACGGACGTCCTTTCTTCCTCGGCGACTACAAGTGGAATGATGCCACGGCGGGCTATAATTTGTGGTACGGATTCACAAAATATCAGATTGCCGATGGCGCAGACGGTTCCAACGAGCAGACCAATCCCGCAAGCAACTGGTATGTGGACGGCAATTTTGTGGGCGACAACAAGACCAAACTCGACGACGCCGACGATGCCGCCATCTTGCTCTGGGGCGATGGCTGGCGTATGCCCACCAAAGAGGACATCAAGGAACTCTGCGACAACTGCACATCCGTATGGGACACTGTGGCTGGCGTAATAGGCAAGCGCATGACGAGCAAACGCAACGGCAATTCTATCTTCCTTCCCGCCGGTGGCGACCGTGGGCAGCAAGACAGGCACTGGGTAGGCGAACAGGGTTACTACTGGTCTTCCACCTTGAAGTACGACGTTACCGCCGACGGTGTGGGCGCAAGCACGGGTTTCGCCTACATGTTGTTTTTCACAGCCGAAAATCACGAAAACCCAAAAAATTCGTATGAGGAAACCGAGCCGCATTTGCACTATGCTCGCCGTTTTGGCGGACGACTCATCCGTCCCGTTAAGTAACCCTTACATTAAAATCAAAAAGAATCAATTATGAATACTACGAATCAGGCTATATTTGTGGGCAAGGGTGTGTATGCTGTCAACGAGCAACACCTCGACATTACCGACCCATCGGAGCGCAACTTGTTTATATATCGTTATGCTGCCGGAGCGCAGTTTAATATCAGTCGTAAGTTGCAGAACAACGTGATTTGCGGATTTGTGGCGCTTACGGAAGACCCAAATTCGCCGGGCGACATGATGCTGGCTCCTAATGCCACCTTGGTCAACAAGGGTGTCATCGACCTGCACTTCAAGGATCTCTACGCCGAGCATATTCGCAACATGGCAAAGGGCGACCCCGATTACCATGTGGACGCGCTTCGTGGCTATGCAATGGCGGCGGGCGAAAATTCGGTGCTTGTCAACGATGGCGTCATCAACATCTATATGGATCACGATGCCGATGCCGAGACCACTATGTATTGCTGTGCAATGTGGGCGGAGGCCAATTCGCAACTCATCAACAGGGGCGAAATCCACTTCTATGGCAATGGTTCGTGGCAGTCGCTTGTGCGCGGCGTTGGCGGCGTGGCAAACAATCTTCAAGTAATCAACGAGGGACTTATCACCGTAGATGTGGATCGCGCGTTCCAAACCCGCATCCTCCACACCGCCGGCATGAACGGCTCGCTGTGGAACAAGAAGGAGGGCAAGATAAAGATACGTGTCCGTGGTCGTGTGATGACCATGGGCAGCGTTACCGGCACCCACATGATGAACGATGGCGAGATAGACGTTACTTCCATCGCAACACTCATCGAGGGCAAGATTCCGTACCTCTTCAACTTCCCGCCTATGGCTACTGGCATGTACGAGCATTTCCGTCCCGGCACGATGCTCCCTGCGCCCATAGTAAACCGTGGCAAAATCAAAGTTCACCTTGTTGGTTCTCAGGAGAGCGGTCCCGAGGCAATTGCCTTTGGTTTCTACTATCAGATGGAGAACAAGGACGATGGGCAGACCCCCACGCGCTACGTATCCAACGAAGGCACTGTGGAGGTTACGCAAGAAGGCCCGCAGAAGTACATCACCGCCGAACTGGGCATCAATATGCAACTCAAGACCGACAACCCCGTCAAGATGAAGGTGGTTGCCTGGAACACTCGCGAGCGCGATTTTGCCAACACCAAGGACTTGTTTGCTTGCCACAGCGCAAACCTCGACCTCAGCGATATGCGCCTTACCTTCGACGGCAAGCCCGCCAAGGCAGACCCGAAGACTTTGGTCTATCAGACCGAAGACGCCAAGCAGCGCGGCGATACATTGACGATTGTATAATCAAATACTAATTAGAAAAAAAATGAATTTCAGAATACTAAAAAATAGTGTGCTGATTTTTGCATTGTTGTTTACCGTTGCCTCTTGTAGCAAGGACGATGACGAAAACGACAACAAGAAAAACAACGAGTCGGATCTCCCACTGGCAGAGCAGATGAACAGTCCGGTTTCAGGCTCTACAATCACCAACACGGGCAAGATTGTGATTGGCCTTAACGAGAGCGACTTCATCTATCAGCGCAATGCCAACGTGTTGAAGGCCATGGGCTGGGTGTCGAAGCGCGTTACCGACTGCGCCGCTATGAACGACATCCCCTATTTTGCCGGACAAAACGAGGTGGACACCACCAAGAGCATCGACAACGTAACGCTCGTCAACAAGGGCACCATAGAAATCCACACCAAAAGGATTGTGGAACTCTACGAATCGCAGACCGTTAACCCGGAGATTGAAGACGAGACCGGCCGTCCTATCGAATATGTGCGTATGTTTGGCATGTGTTCCACGGGCAAGAATTGCACCATTATCAACGAGGGCACGATTGAGGTTTACTTCGACCACGACCCCGACACTCCAATCTGGGTGTATTGTTTTGCGATGGCGGGTGGTGCCGGCAGCCAAATTATCAACAAGGGCACTATCAAGTTTAGTGGCAACGGTTCGCGCCGTACTCGTATGCGCTGCATCGCCATTACAGGCGCGGGCGCAACTGCCATCAATGAGGGCGATATGTTTATGAATGTTGACATGGCGGAAGATTGCCGTATGATTACCTGCGGCGAAAACCGCTGCACCATCATCAACGACGGCATGATGAAGGGTCGCGTTCCCGGTACGCTGTTTGGCATGACTCACTACGGCACCAATACCGTTCTCAACCGTGGCAACATCAATCTTACTGTTGTTCCCGTTCCCGAAGGTCAGACCTCGATATTGACCAACGACATGAAATTTGTCTGCGGCTTGTACAATGTCTATAACCAAAACCGCAAGGTGATTCCGCCAATGGTCAACGAGGGCGTCATCGACATTGCAATCGAAGGCAACGCCACCTCTGATGCAGCATTTCAGGGTTACGGATTCCTTTATGACCTTATCGGCGGCAACCGCATCACGGCGGGCATGACCAACGACGGCATCATCAGTGTTTCGCAGACTGGCCCTGTGCATTTCGACATGGGCGAAGTTGGTTTCAAGTGTACCCCCAAGGTTCTCAGCGTAGAACCGCCGCTTATGTGCAAGGTTAAGTTGGGACATTGGAAAACCCGTATCCGCGATTTTGCCGCTACAAAGGATTTGTTTGTGGCAAAAGGCGTTGGACTCGATTTTACTGAGTCTTACATCGACTTGGTAAAAACCGAAAGTTACGTTATTGGTACTCAATACAGTGTTGCTGAGGACGCGCTGATATACAATGCAGACAAGAGGTTTACCAACGAAATCATTGGTTTTGACAATCTTGTATTCAGAGCCTCAGGCGAAGGTGTAAAACTCAATTGGGACAAGGACAAACAAACAGTATCGTTGTTAAATGCTAAGTAGAATGCCTTATCTGTTGTTGTGGCTGATTGTATTGGCTGCCCCTTTGGTTTCTTGCTCATCGGTAAGAAACCAAAGAGTTGCCGCCGTGCAATCATCTCAACAGACAAGCGGGGGTGTCGTCATCGACAAGTCGGGACAGACATACGTCAACCAACACAAGATCGTTGTGGGGCTGAATGCCGACGATTTCAGTTATCGCCGCGTTACCACCATCATCAAGGGCAAGGGACGCGAACTCGAAGTGGTGCGCGATTGCAGCGCGATAGCCGCCATCAGGCTCAACGGCGACATGCAGGACACCTCCTCCAAGGTTAACAACGTTACCATCATCAACCGCGACACCATAGAGATTCACACCAAGGCGATGGTGGAGAAGTACCGCCATGAGATTAAGAATCAGGCCAATCCCGACCGCCCTTATCAATATCTGCGTTTTTTGGGCATGATGAGCGAGGGCGAGGGCAATATGCTGGTCAACGAGGGCGTGATTATCATTGTCTTCGACCACGACCCTTCGGCTGATTTCCGCGTGTATGGCTTCGGGCTCTGCGGCAATGCAAACAGCACCTTCATCAACCGTGGTTTGATAAAATTTGGTGGCATGGGTTCGCCCCTTACCCGTATGCGCGGCATGGGCTCCATGGCAGACAATGTGTCTTTCATCAACGAAGGCACTATCAACATTGATGTACAGATGTCGGAGGATGCCCGCATGATAACTTCGGGCGGCGAATACAACGAAATTATTAACAACGGCACTATGCTTGGCAGGTCGAGCGGCACTCTTCTCGGCATGACGCGCTACGGCGACAGTCATATTGTAAACAACGGCACTATCGACCTCTCTGTCGTAAAAATGCCCGACGGTTACAAGTCCATACTTGCAGGCTCGGAAAAATTTGTCTGCGGAATGATGGAATTGATGTCGTCAAAATGCACCCACATACCGCCGATGGGCAACAAGGGCGTTATCAACATTACCCTCGACGGCCTCGACGATACTGATTGGACAGGTTATGGAATGTATGTTGGAATGGTGTCGCCATGTCGCACCAATATGTCGGTCAACAACGACGGCACTATTGGGCTTGCACAACGCGGTTCCAATGTAAAACATCAGATGGCGGAGATGGGAATTTTTAGCCGTGTAATGGGCGATTCGCCGATAAGCATTACTATTGGCAACTGGCGCACTCATCTGCGCGACTTCAAGAAAAAAGAGGAGCATCTCTTTGTTTCAAACTGCGCTGTTAAAATGGATTTTAGCAAGGCAAATGTGCATTTGTTGCAGGGAAAAGATGGTGCGGACGGCAAAGTGTGGAGCGTATCGCCCGATGTTTTGTTGACAAACCCCTCTGGCAAATCTACTGTTGAAGGATACGAAAAAATTGGTTTTGCTGCCGCCTTGGATGGTTTCAATATGAATTGGAAAAAGGCGGACAAGACTATATCATTGACAAAAAAAACAAACTAAAATAATATTATTGTATTATGAAAAAAATTTTTGGATTATTAATTTTGCTTGCAACGTTGGTGATGTATGCGTGCAAGGACGACGACGAAAAAGAACCCGTCAATCCTCCTTCACCTGAGACCGACACTACCAAACAAGAGAATCAGGACACCACCAAGATTGACCCCCTTCCCGATCCGGAGGTCGTTGTTGTGGACACTGTTGCACCCAAACTCGTAAGTTCCACGCCCGCTAACGAGGCTGTTGACGTTGAACTTTCGGGCAAGGTAGAACTCGTTTTCGACGAGGATGTCAAGATTATCGGCGACGACCCCGAATGTTACATTGGCTATGGCATGGGTCAGTCCACCAAGGTTAAGCCGGTGGCAGATGGCAAGACTGTTACCATCGAGTACAGCGACCTCATGTCTGGTACGGCTTATTACTTGCGCATTGTGGCTGGCGTGATAGCCGACACCGCTGGCAATGCCATCAGCGAATTGACCATGGTGGCATTTACCACAAAGGCTGTGGCAGACGAAACCGCACCGCAACTCGTTAAAACATCGCCGTTGGACGAGGCTACCGACGTTCCTTTGACTGGCAAATTGCAACTCGTATTCTCCGAGGCGGTCAAGATGACGAAGGACGACATCAAATGCACTTTTACCACTGAGGGTGAGGACGCGCTCTCGTTTGGCGCATCTGCAAAAGGCAACATCGTTACAATTGAGTACACCGCACTTGCCGCAGACCGCGAGTACGTATGCCGCATTGAGGGCAACTCAATTAGCGACCTTTCAGACAATGCTATTGCCAATGCGTTGCAAGTGAAATTTAAGACCGCGAGCGTCAATGCTGGCAGTTTCGTGGTAACTACTTCTTTGACAGGCGAAATGTACTATGACGGTCGTACCGTTCAGATAGGTCTTGCGGGCAGCACAGAGGCTGTTGCCGAGGCTGTATTCGACGGCAATGGCAAGGCTGTGATTAATACCGACCTTGGTCAGTTTGCTGGCAAGGAGGTGTGGTTCTGCGTTCCCAAGTTGGCTAAATTTTTCCACAAGTTTACCGATGCGGAGTCTGCCGCTGGTGCTGTAATCCTTCCCGACAAGGACGATGGTAGCACAGTGGATGCCTCTGGCTTGAAGAACGACTGGATTGTTGCCCTCTACATTGGCATCGACAATGCCGCTGGCGCACCGTTGTACTGGGCTTCCGGCAATCTCATCGCCGTTAAGACCAATGGCGCAGGTGGCAAGTCGGAAGTTGCATACCATATTGCTACTGCGGACGAATCCGAGGAGGAAGGCTCTACGTCCGGCTCGTTCATCATGATGAACGACAAGTTGGTTGCCAATGTGCCTGACGGATATGCAGCGTTGCCCGCTGGTTCCAAGTGGGACATGTTTGCCTTTGGCGACCCCACTGGTCTGAGGCTTTACGACTATGACGAAAAAGACCTCGAAAAGAGCAAAATCGACCAATACTGCATAGAGTTGGGTCAGATGGCAGAGGACAAGAGCGAGGAGAGCATCGTATTCAACATCTGTGGCGACGAGCGTTTTGACGCAGCCCGCGCACAACTCGGCGGACTCTGGCGTCTGCCCACCGGCGACAAGACGGGTTACAACGAGTTGTCGGCTTTTGAGGACAGCGAACCTACATACGCTGGCATCACTCCCGATGGCGCGCCTTACGGTACGCCGAGGGTCAACTTTGGAATGGCTTATGCTTACAGCGTTGACGGCGTTACCACCAACACCTTGAAACTTCCCGCAGCAGGTTTCCGCCACGCTACCGAAATGGCGCAGGGTACGTCTATGTTCTGTTTGTACTGGAGCGGTTCGGCAGACCCCACTGGCACTCCTGGTTATGAGGCTGTTGAAGGCGGTGGCGGCGAGATTGTCGATAAGACTGGTCAGACAGTTGACATCTGGCACACGGCATACGGATACGGATTTATGGCGCGTCAGAAGATGTGGTTCATCCACCCGCGTACAAGCAGTCAGTGTATCCGTCCTGTTACCGAATAATAAAAGAAAACAAACCCGTGCGGGCAACCGCACATAACATTAATACACAAATTTATTAACATTTACCGATTATGGCAAAGAAAAGAGTATTGATTATCGCCACCGAGTGCGGCTCGTGGGCAGAGGAACTTCAGGCTCCGTGGGATGCTTGCAAGAAGGCAGGATTCGAGGTAACACTCGCAACCAAGAACGGCAAGAAGCCGCTCCCGTTCCAAATCAGTGTTGATCCCGACTTTGTGGACGGCGTTCAGAACGTGAAGACCAACCCCGACTGGGTTTGCAAGCGCAGTAAGGAACTCGTTGACGGCGACGAATGGGCACATCCCAAGAAGTTTGCTGAGTGCGACATGAAGGACTACGACTGTATCGCCCTCACCGGCGGTCCTGGCGCAATGATCGACATGTGCAACTGCTGGGAACTCCACAAACTCATCATGGACGCTTACAAGGGCGGCAAAATCGTAGCAGGTCTTTGCTACGCAGTATCTGCTTTCGTATTCCTCCGCGACCCCGAGAACGACTACAAGTCGATCATCTACGGCAAGAAGATTTGTGCTCATCCCCGCGCATGGGACTTCTACGGCCCTGGCATGGCAATGTCGTTCGATGTTTACGGTGCTACTCCCGACAACCACGGCGTTCCTGAACTCGTTACTCCGGGCTTCCTCTGGCCGCTCGAAGACTTGGTACGCGACGCTGTTGGCCCCAACGGTGCTTGCATCGCCCGCATCAACACCACCCGCGAGAATCCGCAGGTTTACTACGACCACCCCTTCATCACCGGCACATCGGTAGAGTCCTCTATCGCTTACGGTGACAAGATTGTGGAAGTATTGAGCAAACTCTAATCCAACTTTGGTAATTCATAATGCATAATTCATAATGCATAATTAGCATCCGCCGGATGGCAATTATGCATTATGCATTGTGAATTATGCATTATTAAAAAAAACATCATCATGCCTGCAATAGTAGTACACAGCATCGAGATGACCGACAAGCAGAAGGCTATCGTGGCCGAAAAGTTCATCTCAACAATGTCGGAAGTTACCGGCGTGCCGAAGGACAGGATTTATATGTTCTTCAACGGCTACGACCTCAACGACGTTGTAATCGGCGGCAAACTTTGCTCCGAAAACCCGCCCAAATTCGCCAAGGCAAAATTCAACGCCGACGAGTGGGAGAAGTAATTGACAATTAACAATTGACAATTTCGTAATTCGTAATTCGTAATTCGTAATTCGTAATTCGTAATTCGTAATTCATAATTCGTAACTTTGTAATCAGTAATCATCGTGGACGTAAATCAAACCATCGTAAAAGTCCTTGAAGATATAGGTGTAAAGCACGTTTTTGGCGGCAGCGGACAGGTAAACGCCTCCATGCTTCTCGCGCTCAGGGACTCCAAAAAAATCAAGACAGTAATCATTCGCAACGAGCAGGCGGCTTCCTTCATGGCTTGCGGATACACAATGTTCAATCCGGGCAATCTCGGCGTTTGTTTTGCGACGGGCGGTCCGGGTGCGTTCAATCTGTTTTCGGGCATGGCGGTTGCGCTGAGCGATTCGTTGCCGTTGCTCGCGATCACGGGTTATACGTCCATGAGTCAGAGGGGCAAAGGTGCGCTCAACGAATCCACCGGTCTTAGCCGCACCCCCGATTCGCAGGTGATGTTTTCTGCCACCTGCAAAAAATCTTTCATCATCGAAAACGCCGACGACACCTGCGACATCTTGGAAGAGGCGTTGAACCTTGCTTTTGAAGGTCGTCCGGGTCCCGTGCATATTCACATTCCAAAAGACATTACAACGGCTGAGGTCAAGAATTACCGCCCGATAAAACTTGACATCAAGCCCGTCCTGCCCAAGGATTCAGAAATCCGCCATGCAGCCGACATTCTCTCCGACAGTCTCAAAAAGGGCAAGAAGATGCTCGCCCTCATCGGTTACGGTTGCATCCGCAGCGGCGCAAAGGACGAACTCCTCCAATTGGTGGAAAAATATCAGATTCCTTTTGTTCAGACTATGGACGCAAAGGGTTATCTGCCTGAAAACCATCCGCTTTGCCTTGGCATGTACGGTTCGTCGGGCGACAAGGCTGCCAACGATTATTTCGCACAGGCAGAGACGGTAATCGCGATGGGCAACTCTTTCGCGCAGAATGCCACGTTTGCCTTCCGCCCCGACCTCTACAAAGGCAAGGAACTGATACACATCAACATCGACCCCGTGGAAATCGGCAAAGTCTATAAGCCGCAAGCACCCGTATTGAGCGACATCAAGCCGGCTTTGCAACAGATTTTGGCGATATTGGCAAAGGAGACTTTTTCCGTGTCCGCACCCACGCTCTCGCAAGAAAAATATTACAACAATGCACCCCACACCGGCGCGGCAAAGATGTTTGCAGGCGACATGGTAAGGCTTCTCTCCGACAATCTGCCCGAAAACGCTATCGTGATGGGCGACGCTGGCAGCCACATGCTCTGGCTTTCGGCTTACCTGCAACTCAACAAGAACCAACGTTATCAGAATCCGGGAAGTTTTGGCCCCATGGCAAGCCACACCAACGGCGCAATCGGCGTCAAGTGCGCCAACCCCGACAAGGTGGTTATCGCGGGCGTGGGCGACGGTTGCTATCAGATGGCGGGTTTTGAACTTATGACCGCCGTTCAGTATGACATCCCTGTTATCTGGATTATCTTCAACAACAACGAGTTCAATATCATCAAGAAGTTCCTCTTGAATATGTACAACGATGAGGCGTTCATGTCGTTTGACAATCCCGACTTCATCAAATACGCCGAAAGTTGTGGTGCAAAGGGCTTCCGTGTCAACAAAATCGAGGAGTTTGTACCGGCACTCAAAGAGGCCATTGCTCTCAATAAGCCGTGCATCATCGATGTACTCGTTGACAACGAGCAGTATCCGCCGTTTAATCTTGGCAAGGTATAAATGATACTTTAATACAAACTATATGAAAAAAATATTATCAGCGGTAATACTAATGGTCTTTGCTCTCGCAGCGACGGCACAGGAGATGAAGGTGTCCATCAAGGGCGATTCTACATTCAATCCCGCCGATGTGGAGGCAAAGACCATGAAAGGCTTCGACGTTGATACGAGCAAGGTCAATGTGATAAACATGGCGATGCAGATTGCAAGCGACGTCGCTATCTTCAATGCCAACGACAAGGCTATTGAGGAGGCTTTCCCGTTTACCTCGTATTATCGTCAGAGAGCCGACTGGATTTTGTCGTCCGCGCTGCCTGAACGTACCAATATGTATTCCACCGTTACTTTCCTCAACATTGAGGAAGGTCTCAATTCCGAGGCGATGGTTGTAATCACCAACTTGGAGATGGAGCATTTTTTCAAGAACAAAAACATGAAGTTCCGTATTGGTCGTCTGTGCAACACGGTGTCGGAATCTCAGTTTTTTGGGCGCATAGCGTTGGAGGAGTCGTCGGCGCATCAGCATGGTCGCAAGATTTTCATCAACGATGCCGTAGAATGGGACGGACGTTTCAAAAACGGTAATGGTGTGTATTTCGTGGGTGTCAAGCCGATGTTCAAGCCTATCAAATTGAAATCCATCTATGCGGGAATGCATCAGCCTTTCAAAAATGGTATGCAGATGCACACTATCGTTTCGCTCAACAAGTCGCATGAGGAGGAACTTCAAAAACTCTTTCCTTCCTACAACCATGGCAAGAACACTTATTTCTCGTATGAGGCGGAGGTAGCCCATAAGGGTCGCAGCACCACCGTGTTCCTCAATGCGGGCGGCAACGTAGGCTATGTGGGTATGATGCCGCATACGTCCGGCACTTTCGACATTATGAAACAGAGCCGTGCATACGTTTATTACGAAAATAAGAAGGATGCGGCAAAGGAGACTTTCATGGCTTCGGCGGGTATCCGTTTCTTGCCGTCCAAGATTGCCCCAAAATGTTTTGTGCGCAAAGTAGGCTTGGAGGTAGAGGGTCAGGGATTGCTTTCCGACAGGTTCACGTGTATCAATGCCTGCGCATACTGCGTAATGTCTGTTACGAGGCGCATTGTCTTGGGCTACTATTGTACGCCTGAGTTCTTATGGCAGGACATCAACCCAAAACGTCAGCATTTTATGGCGGGAGTGGTCAATTTTGTCCGCCTGAGCGTTACCGTGGGCAAGCCGGGTCGTATGTTTATGTAATCTCTGTAACGAAGTACCAAACGTAAAATTTTTTACAAATGGAGAAGGAAGAAGAAAAATATTCAGTGATGCTGATGCCGGCGATATTGTCGGTGTCGTTGCTTACCATCATGGCACCTACGGCGGTAGCACCTGCGTTGGCGGCTATCAAGGAGGCTTTTCAGGGCATCAGCGAGACGGAGGCCAAGTTGGTGCTTACGTTGCCTACCCTGATGATGCCGCTCGGACTTGTGGCTGCCAAACTTACCGAGCGTTTCGACAAGAAGAAGATTTTGCTGGTTGGCATGTTCTTGTTCTTGGTCTTTGGCGTAGGTGGCGGTTTTGTAGATGATTTCAAGGTGCTTATCGCCATGCGCGTGATGTTTGGCGTTGGCATCGGCATCATGACACCGCTTTCCACGTCGCTCATCTTCGATTTTGTGTCCGACACCAACCGTCGCAACAAGATGATGGGCTATCAGGGTGCGGTCAACCAACTCGGAGGCCTTATTTTTATGGCACTTTCGGGCGTGCTTGCCAATATCTCGTGGCGTTATTCGTTTTTGTGCTATGCCTTTGTGGTGGTGTCTATATTGATGACGTTGATGTTTATGCCGTCGATACCGCCTATGAAGAAGCAGGCTGCCGCTACGGGCAAAAAGAAACCGTTCGACTGGAAGATTTATCCTCTTGCGTTTTTTGCCATGATGATTTTTGTATGTTTCTTCGTGGTGAATACCGACCTCGCCCTCTTTATGGTTCACGAGAATCTCGGCGACGCACAGGACTGCGGTTTTGCATTGTCGGTGATGAGGATTCCTGCCATATTTGCCGGCATAATGCTTGGCTGGCTTATGAAGAATCTCAAAGACTGGACGGTAACGATAGCCACGTTGTTTATGGCGGCGGGTTATTTTGTTATCGCCGAGGCTCAATCGTATAATATGATAATGACAGGTTGCCTGATAATTGGTATCGGCGGCGGCGTGTCTATTCCTCCGTTGTTTACCTTTGTGCCGCGTATTGTTACTCCAAGGCAGCGCACTCTCGGTGTGGCTATTGTGTCGATGGTGGCGCAGTTGGGACAGTTTGTGTCGCCGTTCTACACCAACCTTTTTGGCACCGGAACCGACAGCGAGTCGCTGAGGATGCGCTTTATCGTTGCCACGGTAACTACTGTTGTCATCGGTTTTGCTGTTAAGGCGTTTGCTTCCACAATATCTCCGCGCCCGCTTACCGAGGCTGACGAGGAAGTAGGGCAGGCTCCTGTTGACAACAAGTAATATGGAGTGGCGATTGTGATTAAGAAAACAATTACAGTAATATTAAAGCGATTATGATAAAAAAATTTTATTTATACACACTGATTCTCTCGGCTCTATTCCTGGTGGCGGCTTGCGACGAGGACGAGAACGAAGAATACCCATACGGCGGGTACGAATATGTGGATTTGGGTCTGCCGTCGGGTCTCAAATGGGCTACTATGAATGTCGGCGCGACCAAGCCGATTGACGTGGGCAATTTCTACTCGTGGGGTGAACTCGCTACAAAATCGCAGTGCGACTTTACCGACTATAAGTTTTGCTCGCAGGTTGACGAAATTGGCGCGGTAAAGACGCTCACCAAATACGGCACTACCGGCGAATTTGGCATCAAGGACAATCTCACGCAGTTGGAAGATTGCGACGACGTTGTAAGACAGTTGTGGGGCAACGGCTGGCGTATGCCTACGTTGGACGACATCAACGAGTTGCTCGAAAATTGTGAAATTACATTTGGTGTCCTCAACGGCAAGCAGGGAACCACTTTCGTAGGACCCAACGGCACAAGCATTTTCATGCCATTGACGGGTACAAGGTTTCAGGGCAACACAGAATACGAGATGCGCGGCTATTATTGGAGCAGCACTCTCGACGACGAGACCGACAAGTGCGCCAAGGGACTTTTCGTAAGCGCAAAGTTCAACATGGTTGGCAAATTGTTTACACGTTGCAGCGGGCGTTGCATACGTCCCGTACACGATTAATTAGGACAAATAAATAATCATCAATAATATAAACTCAGTATGAAGGACAATTTCAAGACATTTAAGCCGGCTGGCAAAATGCAGTTCGAGTTTACCGACTTGATTTCCGGCTACGTAAGCGGCTTCAACGCCGACAAGAAATCTTTCACCTTGACCACTTCTGATGGCAGGGCATTCAATGTATTGCTTGGCGCAACCACCTACGCACGTCTGATGCGCAACCTCGACGAGCCGTATCAGGACGCCACAGGCAACATGTACGACCTCCTTGCTCAGGACGGCAGGATGGTGTTTGCTTTCGGTATTTTCTATCCGAAGACTGACGGCACTTTCGACTTCGAGGCCAAGCAGATTGACTTCCCCGAAAAGGGCAAGGGCAAGTATCGTTTTGAGGAGCAAAACTGGTGGGCAAATCAGGCGAAGAGCATCTGCAACTTCTTCATCCGCGCTCAGTTCCCCGACGGCAACATCAATTACGACAACTACCGCACCTCTGTAACTCTCGGCGGCAAGAGCGAGAAAAATTCGTTCCGTCAGGAGACCGACACCATTTCCCGTATGATTTACGGTATGGCTTCGGCATTCATGCTCACCGGCGAGGACATCTACCTTGAAGTTGCCGAGAAGGGCGTCGAGTACCTCAAAAAACACATGCGTTTCTACGATGTGGACGAGAATGTGGTATATTGGTACCACGGCATCGACGTTGACGCCAACGGTCAGGAGAAGAAAATCTTTACCTCCGAGTTTGGCGACGACTACGACGCTATCCCGATGTACGAGCAGATTTACGCATTGGCTGGTCCTATCCAAACCTTCCGCGCCAACGGCGACCCGAAGATTTTGAAGGATGCCGAATTGACCATCGACCTGTTTGACCGCTTCTTCAAGGACACCAAGGGCGAGGGCTATTATTCGCACATCGACCCCGTTACCCTCAGCCCCAACAGCGCAAGCCTCGGCGCAAACCGCATGAAGAAAAACTGGAACTCCGTGGGCGACCACGCACCGGCATACCTCATCAACCTCTACCTTGCCACCGGCGAGGAGAAATACAAGAAATTCCTCGAATACACATTCGACACCATCGCGGGACACTTCCCCGACTATGAGAACTCTCCGTTTGTCAACGAGCGTTTCATGGACGATTGGAGCCACGACCTCTCTTGGGGCTGGCAGCAGGACAGGGCAGTTGTTGGTCACAACTTGAAGATTGCCTGGAACTTGATGCGTTTCGACAGCGTTTGCCCCAAGGATTCGTACAAGGCGTTTGCAAAGCACATCGCCGAGGTGATGCCTCAGGTGGGCATGGACGTACAGCGTTACGGCTGGTACGACGTGATGGAGCGCAAACTCCACAACGACGAGGAGTTCTACCGTTTTGCATGGCACGACCGCAAGGCATGGTGGCAGCAGGAGCAGGGCATCTTGGCTTACGAAATCCTCTACGGCATTTTCAAAGACCCGATGTACTTGAAGTACGCCCGCGAATCCGCCGCATTCTACAACACCTACTTCCTCGACCACGACGACGGTGCTGTATATTTCAACGTTCTCGCCAACGGTCTGCCTTACTTGCTTGGCACGGAGCGTAAGAAGGGTTCTCACTCGATGAGTGCTTACCACTCGGTAGAGTTGGCATACCTTGCCGCTACATACACCAACCTCCTCAACACCAAGAAGCCGTTGCCGCTGTATTTCAAGCCGGTTGTCAATGGTTTCAAGGACGGCATCCTTCGCGTAAGCCCGGACATCCTGCCCGTCAACAGCATCAAGATCGAAAGCGTGGAAATCGACGGCAAGCCGTGGACCAAGTTTGACGCTGACGCTCTCACGGTTCAGTTGCCCGCAGTAGAGTACCGTCCCAAGGTAAAAGTTGTTGTTGTACCCAAAAACTAACAGACAATGAGTGCAGAAGTTTACAAGATGGGCGACAAACTCGATTCGTCCAACGCGGCTACCGAACAGCCCAAAATCCTCGCCATCATCGACAGCGAAAAGGATGTGGTGATCGACATGAGCGAGTGCAAGTACGTATCGAGTGCCGGACTCCGCGTGTTGCTCTATTCGTACAAAGTGGCTGCGCCCAAGGGTGTCAAAGTATCCCTCGCCGGCGTGAGCGACGAAGTGAAGGACGTAATGGAGATGACAGGCTTCGACAAGTTCTTCGAGTTTTTCGCAACCGCCAAGGATGCAATGAAGTAGTAATTTTTACAACGGATTAAACGAATAATTATCCGTTTAATCCGTTGTTCAAAAAAAAAATTGTATGCAAAGAGTAGATTTATTCCCGACACACGAGTTTGGCGGCTATAAACTCCGTGCTGGTCGTCCGTATCCTTTCGGTGCGACCGTGGTGGGCAATGCGGTGAATTTTTCGATTTATTCGCGCTATGCCACAGATTGTACTCTCGTGCTGTTTCACAACCACGATAAGACGCCCTTCTTGGAGATTCCTTTTTTCAAGGAGTTCAGGCTTGGCAACGTCTTTTCGATGATGGTTTTTGACCTCGACTACGAAAACATCGAGTACGGCTACCGCATGGACGGCCCGTTTGACCCGAGGCAGGGACACCGTTTCGACAAGACCAAAATCCTCATGGATCCTTACGCCAAACTCATCGCCGGACGCGACGTGTGGGGCAAGGAGCCTGATTGGATCAACAATTACCAATACCGCTCGCGTGTGGTGTTTGACGATTTTGACTGGGAAAACGACCTCCCGCTCGAAACTCCCGTCAACGACCTCGTGATATACGAGATGCACGTGCGCAATTTCACCTGTGGCGCCAAGTCGGGTGTGAAGCATCCGGGCACTTTTGCAGGTATTGCGGAAAAAATCCCGTACCTCAAAGAACTCGGTGTCAACTGTGTGGAACTCATGCCTATACACGAGTTTGACGAGTTTGAAAATTCGCGCCCCGCGCCCGATGGTCATACATTGTACAACGCCTGGGGATATTCCAACGTGGGATTTTTTGCACCGAAGGCGGCATACGCTTCCACGGGCAAGTATTCCATGCAGGTAGATGAGTTGAAAAACCTCATCAAGCGTCTCCACGCCGAGGGCATCGAAGTTATACTTGACGTTGTGTTCAACCACACCGCCGAGGGCAACGAAAACGGCCCTTACATTTCGTACCGTGGCATCGACAACAAGACGTACTATATGCTCACGCAGGATGGTTATTATTTCAACTTCTCCGGCTGTGGCAACACCTTGAACTGCAACAACCCCAACGTGCGCGACATGATTGTGGATTCGTTGCGTTATTGGGTGACGGATTATCACGTGGACGGATTCAGGTTTGACCTTGCAGCCATCCTCGGACGCGACCAAAACGGCTATCCGATGTCTAATCCGCCGCTTTTGGAATCATTGGCGCACGACCCGATACTTGGCAAGACCAAACTCATCGCCGAGGCGTGGGATGCGGGCGGATTGTATCAGGTAGGCTCGTTCCCGTCGTGGGGACGCTGGGCTGAATGGAACGGCAAGTACCGCGACGCCATCCGTCGTTTTGTAAAAGGCGACGAGCATGTACTCGACGAGGTGAAGGAACGTATCACAGGTTCCGCCGACTTGTACGCCTCCGCAAACCGTGGCATCAAGGCGAGTGTCAATTTCGTGACCGCGCACGATGGCTTTACGATGATGGACTTGGTGTCATACGACGGCAAGCACAACGAAGCCAACGGCGAGGGCAACCGCGACGGCGACGACCACAACAATTCTTGGAACTGCGGCTGGGAAGGCGAATCCACCGACATTGGCACCAACTTTCTGCGCCACAAGCAGATTAAGAATTTCATCTCTATCCTGATGACTTCGCAGGGAATCCCGATGGTGCTTTCTGGCGACGAAATTGGCAATACTCAATTCGGCAACAACAATGCTTACTGTCAGGACAACGAGATTTCGTGGCTCGATTGGAACAATCTCGAAAAGAATGCTGACTTGTTCAACTTCTTCCAAAAGATAATCAAGTTCCGCCGTCAGCACAGGGCGTTGCGTTACGAGTACCACCTCGGACACTCCGACTGGCGCAACCTCGGCATGCCCGATTTCTCTTGGCACGGTGTCAAGGCTTGGCAGCCGTGGAACACATACAACAATCTTACTCAGGCGTTCATGCTCAACGGACGTTACGCCGATTCGGACGGCAAGCCCGACGACTTCATCTACGTTGCAATGAACATGCACTGGGAGATGCACGGATTTGAGTTGCCTCAGTTGCCCGACGGATTGAAGTGGCACGTTTTTGCAAATACTGGCATGGCTGCACCTCAGGACATTGTAGAGCCGGGTTACGAAATCCTTATTGACAATCAGTGGGAAGTTCTCGTTGAAGCAAGGTCGATAATGATTTTGGTAGGTAAATAGATGTGATTATTGTAATTAACAATTAAAACTATACAAAAATGGAGAATACATTTGAAGTAAAGAAGGACGGCAATGTTCTTGAGATTGTTCTCGGACAGGAACTCACCACCGCCAATGCTCCGGCGTTGATGGACGAACTCAATAAGTACAAGAACCAAGGCGTGGAGAAGGTTGTCTTTGACGCCACCGCACTCAAGTACATCGCGAGCAGCGGCATCCGTACCATCATCTTCGCTAAGCAGAAACTCGGCGGCAACCCCGAAATCGAGTTCATCAACTGTGCCAAGGAAATCTACAGCGTATTTGAGATGACTGGCATTCAGGAGTACATCAACTTTATCGAGAAATAATGAGGAAACTTCATTTTCAACCCATCAAGGATAAGGCGGATGAAATCGTCAATGCGGTGATTGCCACAGAGGAGGTTTCGTCGTGCAAAAAGGAATTTTTTGCATTACACCTTGTGTGCGAGGAGTTGATAGTGAACGTTGCAAGTTATGCTTACGATGAAGATGCGGACGGTTATCTCGATGTGGAAATAGAAAAGTCGCCTGCCGAGATAACCATCCGTTTCAAAGACGGAGGAAAAAAATTCAATCCGCTTGAACGTGAAATGCCTGACACCTCCCTGCCTCTCGAAGAAAGGAGCATCGGAGGTTTGGGTATTCTGCTCACTATCAAGCAAATGGACAGCGTTAACTATGAATACTCCGGCACGGAAAACATTCTAACCATTAAGAAGACTATCAGCAATGAAAAATAAAATCGGTATTCTCATCGAGAGTGATTATTACGAAAATGAGATATTCTACTATCAGTTTCGTTTCAAGGAGGCGGGCTTGGAGCCTCACTTCCTCACTCGTCTCTGGGGCAACGACTCGATAACTTTCCAAGGTCACGAGTTTCGCGCTTCGTTCTATTGCAACGAGAGTTTTGAGGCGTTGACAGACAAGGATTTGGACGACTACGCTGCAATCATCGTTCCGGCTGGCATGGTGTCCGACCGTCTGCGCTACACCGAGGATGTCAAGAAGATACCGCCCGCAAGCGCGTTTATGAAGAAGGTGTTTGCCCGCAAGGACATTGTGAAGGGCGTCATCTGCCACGGTCTGTGGCTTCTCTCGCCCGTCAGCGAAGTTGTAAAGGGCAGGAAGATGACCGTACACAACAACCTTCTCGGCGATGCCAAGAATTACGGCGTTGACTATCAGGATGCCGACGTATTCGTGGATGGCGACCTCGTATCGGCGCGTACCGGCGGACATTGCTACCTTTTGGCGCAAGAGATTTTGAAGGCGATTGGCAAGTAGCAGCCGTTAATCGTCAGTAAGACACATAATAAAAAACCCCATACATTAGGGCATTGCCGATAATGTATGGGGTTTGTTATTTCTCCGTAAGTTCCACGTATCCGATTTCCGCTTTGTGGAGGTAGCAGATTTTTTTGCCTCCGAGTGCCTTCACTTCCACGGGGTCAAACAACGCTTTGTAGCCTGCGTTAATTAGTTGTTTGCAGTCGGCGTAGATGTCTTCGGTTTCGTAACAGATGTGGTAAGGCATCACGCCGTTGAGGTTGAGGAGGCAATTTTCGAGCGAATCGGGGTTGTGCTGATGGATGAGTTCTATTGTTATCTTGCCGTCGAGGGTGAGGAAACATAATTCCACTTGCAAAGCCTCGTCGTACAGCACTTCGCCCTGAGTGTATCCAAGCCGTTTGAACTCTGCGGCGGTCTTGTTGATGTCGGCTACCACGTAGCCAAGGTGTTGGAGTTCCATTTTGCAGATGTTTTTGAGGTGAACAGGGGATGCGTCTTAGAATTTTTCGTAGTGGATTTTCGTCGCATCGAATTTGTCCTTTGCGCGTCCCGGCACGAGAGGATGTCCCGCCAAAATGAGGTTGAGCGGCACGATGTTTTGGGGCAGGGCGAGAGTTGCGCGGAGTTTTGAGATGCGGCTTTCGAGCGGGTAGATGCCCGTCCACACTGCGCCAAGTCCCAATGCGTGAGCCGCGAGCAGGAGGTTTTCGCTTGCCGCCGAGCAGTCTTCCACCCAATAGAGAGTGTTGTCTTCGCCGTCGCGCTCGCTTACCGCTTTGTAGAGGTCGATGTCGCCGCATACAACGATGCCGGTGCAGTTTTCGTTGATCATTTTGGCATACGGCAGGAAGGTGCGCATCTGTTCCTTGGTGGCGTTGTCGTTGACTACTACAAAATGCCACGGCTGGAAGTCCATTGCCGTAGGTGCGCTCATTGCCGCCCTAAGAAGGGCTTCCGTCTCCTCCGCTGTAAGTGCCGCCTTGAAACGGCGCACCGACGCACGGGAGAGAATCATATCATATTTGTCGTTCTGTGTCATAGTGTTTGGTTTTTAGTTTTGGCAAAGATAATGTTTTTTTTGTAAGAATCAAAAATGTTTTTTCCGTTTTGGCAGGATTAATCAAAACTTGTAACTTGCCCCTGCCATCAGCCACAGGCCTTTTTGCTGTATTGGGTAGTAGCATTTGCCGCCCAAAGAGTATTTGTGGTTGAATATGTTGTGTATCTGTAAGTCAAATTCAAATTTGCCAAAATACAGGTTTACAGACGGGTTGACGAGGAATACCTGCGGGATTTTGTAGTATTCGTTTTTTTCCAACTCTTCGTCGTAGCAGAATTTAAAATATTGCCGCCCCATGTAATTGAAGTTGGCATTGAGGCGCATTTTTTGGCATATTTGGTAACTTGCTACTGCATTGAACATAAAGGCAGGCACGTTGCATATATCGTTGCCATATACGTCGCTCACGGTGTATAGGTAATCTTCTGGCGCGAGGTCTTTGTTTCCCAAGGCGACATAGATATCAGTCATGTCGTATGTGATTGGCTCGTCTTTGACCACTTTTTGGAAAATTGCGGTGGCGGTGAGCGAGAGTTTGTTTTTCTTGTAGGTAGCCACCGCCTCTACGCCCGCCATTGGCACGTTCCAATTGTCGTACATGTAGTCGTCGGTGATTATAAGGTTTTCGTATTTGTTGTAAAAAAAGTTGACCTCGGAGGTGAGGTTCTGTACGAAATCGTGTCCCGACACCGTAAATTGCAGCGAATATGCGGTTTCTGGGATGAGTGGTTTGCCGTAATACAAGATGTTGTATCCGTTGGTACGTGCCATATAAGGCGCGTCAACGAAAGATTTGGAGAAGTTGAGTTTGAAGTTGAGCCGTTCGAGCATATATATCAGCGATATTCGGGGCGAATATTCGTGGATTTTCTGTTCTTGGTTTATTTTGTCGAGTATGTCGATTTTGTATTTTGCAAAGGCGATGGTGTCTTTGAACCGGGT
>CAMJWL010000009.1 GCA_946409405.1 uncultured Bacteroidales bacterium | reverse complement strand
CAAAGTACGGGCTTAAATATCCAATGGCAAATATCGACTATGCAAAATACGAAAGGATGCTTAATATGGAACAAGACATACCAAACGGTAAATATATTTTTGAAGGAGAATATTTGGAATCAAAAGATTATTTATATACATGTTTGGTTAGTAATAATAAAGGAAAACTATTATTTACACATAAAACAACAGGTAAAAGCGTATGTTTTACCGCGAAACAGTGTTCGTTAACAATGTTTATGTCAATTGAAGATGTATATCTCGATAATGACAACTGGTTTGTAGGTATAATCCTGCCTGAAAAAATTGTATCATACGATATTCCTAAAGATTATCGCTGGGACGGTTCAAACCTTAACGATAAAATCTCCGACAAAGACATGGAAAAACTTCGTGCCATCAAGTCCGATGACAATCCTATGATAGTTTTATACAAACTAAAAAGCAAGATATAGTAATGAAAAAAAGAGCCTTAATCATCCTCATTGTCGCTGCCCTTGCCGTTTCTGAATTATTTCTTCTCTTCTCTAACAATCAATTGAAAAGAGAAGTCGCCATCAAAGATCGCTATCTCGACCAGATTGTTGATGGTTACGATGCCGCTGAGACACAATTTTCAGCGAGTGTTGCCGATGCTGGCAAAATCATAGACGGCAATATCGTCGCCAAGGATTCTGCCGACAATACGATAACGTTGTCTGAAGTTGCTAAACAATCAATTGGCAATATCCTCATTTGTCGATATTCCGACTTTATGTGCCGTGAATGTGTGAAGCATAATATCAGCATATTCATGGATAATAAGGATAGTTTGGATATGAAACGCATCTTGTTTCTGCCACGAAGTGAGTCAAGGCGAGCTTTAAAACTAAACTTTGACGAATACGGATTGCAAGGTTGCAGAGTCCTCAATTGTCCATGTTTCAGCATTGACGCAGAGGAAACAAAGTTTCCATACATTATGGTAGTTGACAATGATTTGCGCATTTTAAACGTCTATTTCCCGACCAAAAGCACGCATGGAACGGATTATGACTACAAACACGTGAAAATGATTTATGACAAAATGATAAAAAGATGAAATTTATACATTTCTGTGCAATTATATTTCTTCTCACCGCCTGCGCCCCGTCGCCCCTCGAATATACCCTCAATTTCGCCGGCGACAGCCGTGCCGAGTTGCAAAAGGTTTTAGACCACTACAAGGACGACCCCGAAAAACTTGCCGCCGCCAAGTTTCTTATAGAAAATATGCCCGCCCATCATTCATACAAAAATCAGAAAGGCATGGCGGAATATTATAAAATTGCGTCAAAGTTTCTCGAATCGGATTTGAAGCCCATTGAACAAAGAGACACATTGAATTATTATACCGAAAAACAGATGCCTGGACTTGACAACGAATTTGTATCCGACATCAAAATAATGACTGCCGATTATTTGATTTACAGCATCGACCATGCCTTCAATCAATGGAAAAACCGTCCTTGGACAGGACACATCACTTTTGATGAGTTTTGCGAGTGGCTGTTGCCTTACAAGACTGCCGAAAACCAAACTTTTGACCATTGGCGCGACACACTATCAGACTATTATGACCATTGCATTACGCAACAACTATATGACGACGACGAGTACAATACAACATTGCGTGTGGTTGATTTAGTCCGTAACGACATGATTAAAAACGTGCCATACAACGGTATGTTTATAAAACCTGTTTACGCACCTTTGAATGTTTCTACGATGAAACGGATTACCTTTGGACGCTGTGTGGATTATGTAAATATGGTGGTTTCTGTTTATAGAAGTCTGGGGATTCCGGTCGTTATTGATGCGACACCTTGTTATGGTCGTTATCGTTCAGGACATTCGTGGAATGTGATTATGACAGAACGAGGCGAGCAACTGCCCGCCGAATACGAATTTACGACGGAGCACGGCAAACGGTTCTTCCCCGCGCAGCGTTTCCCAAAGGTCTATCGCTCCACATACGCCATCAACCGCGAGCGCGTCCGTTACCGCAACGAATCGGCGTTCAAATATCCGTTTGATTATTGTCAAAAAGACATAACGAGCCAATACACAAAGACTTCCGACATCGAAGTTATTACATATAAAGACATCAATTTAGCCGAAAAATTTTGTTATATATCCATTTTCAACGGTCATAATGTGGAATGGTCGATAGTAGATTATGGCGAAATGAAGGGCGGCAAAGCCTGTTTCAAAAACATCGGCAGAAATATCTTGTACATTGCGCAAGGTTTTGACGGAAAGAAGTTGATTCCAATAAGTAATCCTTTCATCTTGCATCAAAACGGCGAGATAGAATATTTGGTTTTTGACGGCAGCGAGACCCGCAGCCTCGACATCCGTCGCAAATATTTCCAAAACCGCAATGTAGTCGAAATGCGTCAGCGCATCCTCGGCGGCAAAATCCAAGGTGCGGACAATCCCGATTTCCGCAACGCGGAAGATATTTTTGTAATTGATGATGCCTATGTTGATGACCCACAGTCTGTTAAAACGGAAAAACCGCATACATATTTCCGTTATCTGTCGCCTGACGGCAGTTATGGCAGCATTGCGGAATTGAAATTTTACGATGCCGATACCACAGAAATTTTGGGTATACTAATCGCCAACAAATCCGCCGACACCACGACAATCCGAAAGGCATTTGACGGCGAATATCTGACCAATTTTGAGACCGAAGATCCTGATGGCAATTGGGTGGGAATAAAAACACAAAAGCCACAAAAAATCTCCTTTGTCCGCATCGTCCCCCGCAGCGACGACAACGACATCCGCCCCGGCGACACCTACGAACTCCTGTATTACAACGGCAAGCAGTGGGTCTCCCTCGGCAAACAAACGCCGAAAACCAACGTCCTACACTACGACAATGTGCCGTCAAATACTCTCTATTGGGTTAAAGACCACACACGCGGCTGGGACGAGCGTCCATTTTTGCTACGCGAAGGCGATGTCGTTGAATGGCGATAAAATGTTGCAAAAAATTTACATATCATTTTTGTTCCTTGCGGTAGTTTTTTGGCTGACAATGAACTACGGGATTGGCGTGTCGTGCGACGAAGTGCATCAGATATACCAGTGGCGGCAGTTCTGTCTGCGGGGGATAATTACAGGCGGAATATTAATAATATTTTCGTTCATACTCCAACCAAAAACTATCGTCTCAATCATAGAATTTTCTATAATTGCCGTCTGCACCGTGGAAGCGGTGTATTCATTGTTGCAATTGTATGGTGTGTTGCCGTCGCTGCACGGAATATTTAAAGTAACAGGTTCGTTCTACAATCCGGGACCATTGGGCGGCTTTATAGCCGTGTCGATACCGATTTTGCTGCACAAAATCTTTGAATCAGACACCAACAAAACAGCAAAACACATTCTCTATACCGCACTAATAATCAACGCAATCGCCCTGCCATCCACATTGAGCCGCACGGCGTGGATTGCAGCAATTATCTCAACAATTTACATTTCGGTTGGCAATGGCAAACTCGTTGGAGTGCAGGCAGCCTTGCCTGCCTACATCAAAATCCGTCCAAAATATTTACTTTTAATTTTTACGTTTTTCTGTATTGTCGGTGCGGTTTTCCTCTGGCACATCAAGCGCGACTCTGCTCTTGGGCGATTGTTGCTGTGGAAAATTTCGGCTCTTGCGATAGCCGACGCACCGATTTTTGGCAGCGACAATTTTGCGGCGGCATACGGCGCAGCACAAGAAAAATATTTTGCCAACAATGATGCCTCCATTTCCGAAAAACTTGCCGCTGGCGCACCCGACTATGCCTTCAACGAATATCTGCAAATCGGCGTGGAATATGGGTTGTTAGTTTTGATTTTTGAGGTGTTGATTTTGGGATTAATTATTAGAAAATCATACCGCGAAAAAACGTTTGGTCTTTCGGGTGCGTTGATTGCAATAATGGTGTTTGCATTTGCATCATATCCGCTGCATCTGCCTGTATTTGTGGCGGTTGCGATATTGATTTTTTTCGGAATAATCATAAACAATTCGCGAAAAATATTTGCGATTTCAGTACCAATTGCAGTAGTTTTGTTTTCCTCTTTTAATCTTTCCTCGCTAAATCAAAAATCTCAAAATGTCGCTCAGTGGGGGCGTATGCAAATCCTCTATAGAAACAAATGCTATGGCGATGTTGTCAACAGATATTCAACCATTTACGACGCAATGAGTTGGAATCCGCGTTTTGTCTATGAATATGGTCATTCGCTCTACAAAACTAAGGAATACGAAGCGGCAATTCCAATCCTCGAAAACGACGCCCACAATTCCGCCGACCCGATGATTCTCAACATCATCGGCGAATGTCATCAGGCATTGCAGCAATATGACGACGCAGAAACCTATTATCTCCGCGCCGCCAATAGGATTCCAAGTCGATTGTACCCACATTATTTGCTGTATTTTTTGTATTGCGATATGGGCAACGACAGCCTACGGCTGCGAGAATACGAATTGGTAAACACGTTGGAAATCAAGACGGAATCGCCGGCGACGAGGGATTTGAGGAAACAAGTGGAAGAACGCGAACAAAAATATCATTCCCCCTAAAAAAAATACCCAAAAGGGTATTGTGGAATCAAAAAAATTGCTATATTTTTGCAACGTCGAAACAAAATAAGAAGTCCGGCGCACTGACGGTGCGCAACGGAAGTGCAAAGGGCGGAAGATTTTGGGACGACACTTGCGCAAGTTTCTTTGTCTCGGATTTCGGTGCGAGACAAATACAGGTAACAAGAATCATTAACATCAATTTTTCTCAGAAAATGAAAAAATTTCTAATCGTATTGGCTGTCGTTGCAACCGCAGTGTATGGCGGTTACACCGCCAATAATGACAATGCAATGTCCTGTAAAAGTGAATTGCAGGTTGAGAATGTCGAACTCTTAGCAGAGGCAGAGTTGGGAGAAGAAGACTGTAGTATCTGTCAAAAACATGAGGGATTTTATTGTGCAATTGCATATCGTTCTAATCCTTCCAATGTTTATATCTGCCTTGACTACAATCGCAGACGCAGATAGTTAGAACAGTATGGTTTGATCACAACAGCGAATGAGCGGTGCGGTTAATCTCTTATGATTATTTCGATACCGCTCAATTGTCTATAAAAAAAAATTTATTATGAAACAATTTTTGTGTTGTATTGTTTTCATACTGAGTGTTAATAATCTAATTGCTCAAGAAGATGAGTTGGTAGTATCGTCTGGGCGTATGTCTGCGCTACCTTTTGTTGCGGGATTCGCTAAACGCGCCGAAGTATGTTATGAATTTCCACGAACAGCGTTTTTGGCATCGTTGATTATTTATCATTCAGATATAAAGGTAACGGGTGATGTCAATAAGGTTGACATCATGCATAACTTTTTGTTGCGAGACATTAGTGTACCCAAGTTGGTGGTTGCTTTCGGAATGGATGGACGTAACTTTAAATACGCATGGATAGACCGAGGAATTTTTATTAGCAATTATTCAGAAGGAAACAATTTGCCTAATTTAAAATTATTCTCATTCGCTAAACACGACATTCAATATAACAAAACCGTACCAATGGCGATGATAGTCAACAAAAACGCTAAAATCCCCGGTGATTTGCTTAGCAGGGTGTTGCTATGTACCAATATAGATGATATTTCCAAAAAGGATTTGGAAGTATTACAGAAAGAAACAACAGTATGTAAAATTTTTTCGTATAAAATATTTAAATGATGAAAAATTTGTATTCTATTATTCTTGCGCTTTTGCTTGTCGTAGGTTGCACATCTGTACGACAGGAAGATAATGCTATGACAATAGTATCATATAGTGATTTCGGTGGAATTACAGAATTGCAAGGTGAGATTTTTGATTTAGACACGGTTTGGAAACCTACAAAATTGTTCTCGGTCGATTCTTTGCTTTGTTTAGTAGATAGGACATGCGACCGCCAAGTGCAAATTTTCAGCAAAAAAAATAAAATAAAAGTGGGAGAGAATATTCCTTATGGTATCGGACCAAATGAAAGTTTGTCATGTTGGACTCTGCAAATTGGTAACAATTGTGTCCATTCGTTTGATTTGACAGCAAATGAAATAAGATGTTATAACAAAAATAACTTTTTGTTAAAAAAAGATGCAAGTTATGATAAGTCTGTATCAATTGGAGGTGCGGCTGATATTGTCGCACTGAAAGATGGCAATTATGTTGCTTATTGTCTCAGTGAAGACAACTCTTTGCTTGAATTATATGATAGTACGGGTACGAAGTTGAATGTTCACGCAGATTTTCCAAATATGCGCTTAGGTCAATCTTTCTCGGATTATCAAACGAAACGTTGTTTTGAAACTCGTCTTTATTATAACGATAAAAATAACAAAATTTTTGTTACTTACTCCTATACTGATTTGTTTGACATATATGATAGTAATTTGAAATTACTACATCGAATACATGGTCCCGACCAATTTATTCCTGAATTCAAAGGAGATAACATTGATATTGTCCCAACCGAAAACACAAAATATTCTTCTGTATGTAGTTGTCTAACAGACAATTATATTTGGGTTTTGTATTTTGGTAGTAATGGTAGTAGTTCCTTCACTGATAAAGTTTTGGTGTTTGACTATCAAGGCAATCCTAAAAAGGTATATCATTTGGATATTCCTATTATTGGTATTGCTGTTGACGAATCAGAAAAATCTATTTATGGTATTGCAGAACATCCTGAGTTTTGCGTTATAAAATTCAATTATGAAAAACAAGATTAGTACTTTGGCTTGTGCTTCCATTTTGATTTCGGTTAAGTGTATTGTTGCAAATATCAATAAAAAACACCTACGTCCATCAGAAACTGCCACAATCACAGTCTATTACACACCTGACGAATTAGGAGAGTTTTACCGTGAAATCCATTTGAAAATTAGAGGAATAGAGAAACCTTTTGTTTTCACAATAAGAGGAGTTGTTGAATGATGTGATTAAAAAGAAATTTTAATTCGTTTTAATTTTACATTCAAAAAACTGATTATGTTCAAAAACAAATGGTTAGAACGCCTTCTTTGGCTCGCACTGCTCGCAGCCCTGATATACACGGCGCACAACACGTTGAAGACTTTTGTGATAATGACCTTCAAAGTACCTACGCCGTCGATGGAGCCTACGGTAATGGCGGGCAAACACGTGTTGGTCAATAAGATGGCGTTGGGGCGGCGGTACTTCGATGTGCCTTGCTACGATTCGGTGAGGCACGGCAAGATAAGTCGCGGACACAGGTTTTCAGAGCCAAAGAGAAACGATGTTTTGGTATTCAATCAGACTTGTTTCCTCGGATGGGACACCATCGCCTTCGACATTATGAAATATTTTGTGAAGCGGTGCGTGGCGTTGCCGGGCGACAGTTTTTATATCAAAGATTGTCGGTATTATGTGCAGGGCGTTGACGAGGAATTGGGCTTGACTGAATATCAGGACATTCAGGAGCAGATGTCGCGTGACACGGCGTATGTGCGGCGCATAGGGATGCCATACGTTACGCTGCCGTTTTGGGACAGCCTTGGGTGGAATGTCCGCAATTTTGGTCCTCTGTACATCCCACGGAAGGGCGACACGATACATTTCGATGAACGTAACGTGCGCATCTACCGCAAGTACATCGAGTACGAACTTGGACACAAGATAATTTGGGACAGCCTTGGATTCCGCAATCCCGACGGCTCGCCTATCAATTATCACGTGATGCACCAAGACTACTACTTTATGTGCGGCGACAACGCGCCCAACTCGCTCGACTCGCGTTTTTGGGGGCTTGTGCCGGATGAGTTTATTGTAGGCAAGGTGATATTGGTGTACTGAAAATATCCACCAAAGGGTATTGCGGAAGCGGAAAATTTTGTATATTTTTGCGGTGAGAAAAAATATAACAATGAAACAAATAATATTAATATCAGCGATAATTTTCGTTGCCTCCTGCGGTGGGGCGCAGAAGTCGCCGCCGTCGGGGGACGACGACAGGCAGCAAAACATACTTGCGCAGGAGACTACGAGCGTGGAGGTGGCGTGCGCCAAGATGCAGCCGTTTTATCACGAGATAGTGAGCAACGGCAAAATCTCCGCCGACCGATACGCCGACGTATATTGGAACGTGGAAGGCACGATTGCCAAAATCAACGTCCTCAACGGCAAACAAGTATCTAAAAGCGAGGTGCTTGCCACATTGGACGCTGCAAAATTGAAAAACTCCTTTGAATCTGCCACGGCGTCGCTCGAACAGAGCCGCCTCTCGATGCAGGACGTGATAATTGGTCAGGGCTACAATCCGCAGAGTGATTCGATACCCGAATCGGTGCAAAAATTGGCGCAGGTCAAGAGCGGTTTTTTGCAGTCGCAGGCCAATTGCAATTCTGCAAAATACGACTACGAAAGCAGCGCGTTGAAAGCCCCGATTGCGGGCGTGGTCGCCAACCTCACCGACCGCGAAAACAATCCCGCAAACCGTGGCAAACCTTTTTGCCGGATTATCGACCAAAATTCGTTGTGCGTGGAATTTAGCATTTTGGAAAGTGAAATCTCGCTTGTGAAAATCGGCGAAAAAGTGGAGATAACAGTTTTTTCGATACCCGACAAGACGTGGTCGGGGCAGATTACGGAGATAAATCCTTTTGTGGAAAATAGCGGAATGATCAAGGTGAAAGCAAAGATTTTGCAATGCGCCGGGCTGTACGAAGGTATGAATATTTCGCTCAAAATCCGCAAGGACATCGGCAATATGCTCGCCGTGCCAAAAACTTCGGTGGTCTTTCGCAGCGGCAAGGCGGTGGTTTTCACCTCCAAGGATGGCTACGCGCATTGGAATTACGTGGAGACTTCCGTCGAAAATAGCGAAATGATTGCCATAAAATCCGGTATCCGCGAAGGTGATTCCGTCATTTACTCCGGCAACACCTTCCTCGCCGACAGAACGTCAATCAACGTAAAACGATAATTGGGTGTGCCGCCTTGCGGCGGCGGTTTTGGGAACGTCAATTAACGTCAATTTTTTCGTCAATTACCATAAATTTTTTTGTTAGTTATCGAAAAAATAGGAGTGTCCTTGCGGACAGAATACAAATCTTTACAAATTTTTCAAAAAATAATTTGTTTGATTTGTTCAGATTTGTAAAATTTCTCGCGCAGCGACTAAAAAAAATTTTGTTCAAATTTTGTTGTAAATTTTGAAAAATTTTGATTCCCCATAAAATGCGCCATCGGCGCAAATAAAACGCCTATGGCGTTATTTATAAGGGAAAGAAATTATACAAAATTTTGTTCAAAATTTTACAAAATAAAAAATAGGAGTGTCCTTGCGGACAGAAATCGTACAATTCTTTACAAATATTTCAAAAAAAATTTTTTGTTTGATTTGTTCAGATTTGTAAAATTTCTCGCGCAGCGACCCAAAAAAGAAATTGACGAAAATTTAAATAAAATTGACGGTAATTTTTGTTTAAAAAAATCCGCGCCGCAAGGCGCAAAAACAATTAACGTGTAGGCAAATGGATTTTTTGTTGAGGAGGCCGATAGCCGTTGTGATGGCGTTTTTGGCGGCGGTGCTGATAGGTGTGGCGACGTATCGGACGCTGCCCGTATCGCTATTGCCCGACATCGAAATCCCCCAAATCTCCATCCAAATCGCCGCGCCCGACAAATCCGCCCGCGAAATCGAAAACACTGTCGTCTCCAACATCCGTCAGCAGTTGCTCCAAGTGTCGGGGCTCGACGAAATCACTTCCACCGCCCGCGACGGCATTGGCGTGATTAATATGCGGTTCAAATTTGGCACCAACACCGATTATTCTTACATCGAGGTCAACGAAAAAATCGACGCGGCGATGAATTATCTGCCCTCCGGCACGCGCCGTCCAAAAGCCATCAAAGCCTCTGCGTCGGACATTCCCGTATTGTACCTAAATGTCTCACTATCAGATATCGACAGCGGCGATAAGACCAAATTTCTCGAAATGTGCGACGCCGTGGCAAACATCATCCGCCGCCGCATCGAACAACTCCCCGAAGTGGCGATGGCGGACGTTACGGGCATACCGCAACAATGCATCAAAATAACGCCTGATTACGACAAAATGCGTTTTCTCAATATCTCGCCAAGTAATATTAGCAACATATTGACTTCCAATAATATAGAGGCAGGGTCTATTCGCGTAAAAGACGGCGTTTACGAATATACGGTGCGGGTTTCCACGCTCCTGAGAAACATCGACGACGTGCAAAATGTTTATGTAACTATCAACGGTCATCACCTGCAACTCCGCGATTTTTGCGACATCAGAATGGAGACGCAGCAGGAGCAAGGTTTTTCGTTGGCTAATGGGCAACGTGTTGTTACATTGGCGATTATAAAACAGGCAGACGAGGGAATGGAACAAATGCGCGGACGCATCGGCGAACTTATGGCGCAATTTTCGGCGCAGTTTCCAAACCTGAAATTCGAGGTCTGCCGCAATCAGACCGAACTTTTGGATTACACAATCTCCAATCTCAAACAAAACCTGATACTCGGTTTCATCCTGATAATCATAGTTTCGATACTTTTTATGGGCGGCATCCGTCAGTCTATCGTAATAGGAATCAGTATGATAGCGGCTGTGGTGATTACATTTGTGGTGTTTTATTTTGCGGGTCGGTCGTTGAATATAGTTTCGCTTTCGGGTATGATTCTCGTGGTGGGAATGATGATAGACAACGCATTGATAGTCAGCGAAAACATCGCTCAATGGCAGCAGCGCGGATTCACATTGCGCGTATCGTGCGCGGGTGCGACTCGGGAAATGATTTCGCCGCTATTGAGCAGCACATTGACCACCGTGGCGGTATTTGTGCCGTTGGTTTTTGTGCAGGGAATGGCGGGCGCGATGTTTGGCGACCAAGCCTTTGCGATAACGGCGGGATTGGGCGTTTCGTATGTCGTGGGCATAGTTTTGCTGCCGGTTTTGTACAAGATTTTGATGGCGCGTCCCACAATTAAAAACCGCGCAACCACCTCACACAAAATGGATTACATTTCGGGTTTTTATAACAAAGGATTCGATTTCGCAATGCGGCACAAGACGATAATTTTGATAATTGCGTTGGTGACGTTGCCGCTGTGTTGGGTTCTTTTTGGGATGGTAATTAAATCCAAAATGCCCAAAATTTCGTATTCCGAACTCACCGCCACAATCGAATGGAACGCCGAAATTTCCCTCGACGAAAACCGCCGCCGCGCCGAACAATTGCTTGCCGCTACACGCGATTTTTGCAGCACTCAGACCTCATACGTAGGCGCACAAGATTACATCGTGGAGAGCGGCAACACGCTTTCGATGACCGAGGCGGATTTTTATTGGAAAACTTTTAGCACCGACAGCGTTGCGATTTTGCGTGGGAAAATCACTGATTTTATGACGCAAAATTATCCGTCGGCATCGATAAAATTTGCACCGCCAATGACGATTTTTGAAAAAATTTTTGACACTTCCGAGCCTGACATCGAGGCGCGTCTTGCATATTCGGGCGGCGAAATTGATGCCGACCAAATCCGCGAAATTGTTGCCGATGTGCGCGCCGTGGATACTGCGGCACTTAGTTCGTCGCCCGCCTTCAAAAATGTCAAGATGCTCATTATCAACCGCGAAGCCCTGCAACTTTACAATGTGTCGATCTCGGAACTCCGCAGCCGCCTTATGAATACGATAGCCGGTACGCGGATTACCGAATTACATTCGTACAGCGCGTATATGCCTGTGTATTTGGCGGATAGCGGCGAATCGGTGGACGATTTCGTAAAGACCGGCAGCATCGAAATCACCGACCCAACCACCAACCAAAAAGTATTTGTGCCGGTGCGCCAATTGGTGAAAATTGCCAACGGCGAGGAACTCAAAAACATCGTCGCGGGCAAGACCGGCGAATATATTCCGGTGTGTTTTTATGGCGTGACTGACGGCGAAATTCTCTCAAAAAACATCGAAACTCTCGTCTCAAAACGCAAAAATTGGGACGTGGAATTTGGCGGTTCGTTTTTCAGTAACAAATTGATGATGACGCAGTTGGTGGTGATTTTGATAATTTCGCTTGCGTTGATGTATTTCATTTTGTGCGCACAATTTGAGAGTTTTTTGCAGCCGTTGATTGTTCTTTTGGAAATTCCGATAGACATTGCGGCGGCGTTGTTGGTGCTGTGGATTACGGGCATTTCGCTCAATCTGATGTCGGGCATCGGCATCATTGTTTCGTGTGGTATTATCATAAACGATTCAATACTTAAAATCGACACTATCAACGAGTTGCGCAAGCAAGGATTGACGGTAAAAGACGCTGTTCATACGGCGGGTTTGCGGCGATTGAGGGCGATAATTATGACTTCGCTCACTACAATTGGCGCGATGCTGCCGATATTGTTCACGAGCGATATGGGCTCCGAACTCCAACAGCCCCTCGCCGTCGTAATGATAGCCTCGATGACGATTGGCACGTTGGTGAGCCTGTTTGTAATCCCGGTTGCTTACACGAAAATTGCCGGGTCGTAAAATGTAAATTGATGTTATGAAAAAGAATTTTTTTTTGATAATTTTTGTTCTGATTTCGTCGGTGGCGACCGCGCAGTTGCGGCTGTCGCTCGATGATGTAATTGCGTTGGCGAAGGATAGTTCGCTGACGGCGTTCAGGTACAAGAATATGTACTTGGCTAATTATTGGAACTTCAAGAGTTTCAAGGCGCAGCGATTGCCGTCGCTCACTCTTGATGTGCAGCCCGTGGTCTATAACCGTCAACTCGTGTCGCGTTACGATTCGGAAAACGACATCGACATCTACCGCCAACAAAAATCTTACGCGGCGAGTGCGGGGTTGACATTGACGCAAAATTTTGACCCGTTGGGCGGCACTTTTTACGTTACCACGAGCCTCGATTATCTGCGCGGTTTTGGCGACAACACCTTCAACCAATATACCGCCGTCCCGTTTATAATTGGGTATCGGCACAATTCGTTTGGTTTCAATCAATTCAAATGGGACAGAAAAATCGAGCCATTGAAATTTGAAAAAGCAAAACTCGAATATCTTTATAATACCGAATTGATTGCAATACAGGCGGTTCAATATTTTTTTCAATTGGCATTGTCGCAGGCGCAATATGATAACGCCGTGATACAGAAAGACAAATGCGATTCGCTTTACCTCATTGGACAATTGAAATACAACATCGCATCCATCACCAAATCGGATTTGATGACGTTGGAACTTGACGTACTCAACGCGCAAAATTCCATCGCGGCGGCTCAGATGGCGGTCAGGCGCGATATGTTGAGATTGACGTCATATTTGGGACTCGACCGCAATACGCAATTACAATTGATTATCCCCGAAAAACCGCCAAACATCGCCATCAATTACAATGCTGCAATCGAGATGATGCACAAAAATAGTTATATGATTTTGGAAAAAATGCAGTCTGTTTCGGAGGCGGAAATGAATCTCGACCGCATCAGGAAATCCAACCGAGTTTCGGCGGGAATTTCGGCGAGTGTGGGTTACAATCAGGAGGCGGCAGAATTGAAAGATGCTTACCACGACCCGATGCGCAGGGACGTGATTTCGGTTTCGGTTTCGGTGCCGTTGGTGGATTGGGGCGTCAGAAAAGGTCAAAAAAATCAGGCTGCTAACGCGCTCGATATTGCCAAAATCGACCAAGCGCAAAAGATGGACGAATTGGAGCAAAATGTCATAAATACTGTTGCGGAGTTTAATACTCGTTACGATTTGTTGATAACGGCCGAAGAATCGTTGAGGCTTGCGAAGGCGGTCTATGAACAAAATATCCTGAATTTTCAAAATGGTTCGTGCGACATCACGACATTGTCGTCATCGCAAACAAGACTGTTGAACGCTCAAAATCAATATATTACGTCAATGCGCGATTATTGGAGTTGTTATTATGAAATCCGCTCGCAGACTTTGTACGACTTCATCACCAATTCGCCGCTGAACATTGACGCCGCCTACGGCGACGTTGGGTTTTAAAAAAATTGAAAAAAGGAACGTCATCATTTACGATTATTATCGTGGCATTGTGCCTGACGATAATTGGGTTTGTGTTTCTGCCGATGCTGCCGGTGAAACTAAGCCCCGACCAATCGTTGCCGTCCATCAACGTCAATTTTGGTATGCGAAACGCCACGTCAAAGGTCTTGGAATCGGAAGTAACTTGCAAATTGGAAGCGATGTTTGCGCGGATGTCGGGCGTGCAGGAAATTACATCGACCTCGCGAAATGGCAGCGGCAACATCAATATCCGTTTTGACAAACACACCGATTTGGACGCGGCGCGGTTTGAAGTTTCCACGTTGATACGTCAGATTTGGCCCGAACTGCCCGACGGCGCGTATTATCCTGAAATTTCGATGGAGCGTCCCGACGATGGCAGTGCGCAGCGGTCGTTTATGATATTTTCCATCAACGCCATCGAGGACGAGCAAAGCATCTACAACAATGCCGAGCGGGTTTTTAAGGCTGGATTTACGGATATTGGCGATGTGAGCGCGGTGAGTATTTCGGGCGCGGGCAATATGCAGTGGCATTTGGAATACGATTATGACGCGCTCCGCAGCATTGGTGTTACGGTGAGCGACATACAAAACGCAATTGCCGCCTATCGCACCAATTCCAACATCGGCGCATACGTAATCACCACCAATATTAGCGATACAAAATTCTCATTGTCAGATATTTGTGTCCGCACAAAAGATTCCACCATCGTGCCATTGAGCCGCCTTGTAACTCAAACTTACATTCGCGAGCGGCCGTGGAATATAATGAGAATCAACGGATTGAACTCCATCTATCTCGAAATCCGCGCCGCCGAATCCGCCAATCAGATTGCTCTCCAAAAACAGGTGATGCAGCGGTTGTCATCATTAAAAAAACAACTCCCCGACGGCTACGAAATCCACAAAATTTACGACGCGACAGATTACATCGGCGACGAACTCGATAAGATATATTTTCGCTCAGGATTGACGATTGCTATATTGTTGATTTTCATATATTTGACTACGTTTAGTTGGCGGCAATTGTTGGTGGTGACGGGCAGTCTGATTTGCAATTTGGCGGTGGCGTTTGTGGCGTATTATTTCTTGGGAGTAGAATTGCATTTGTATTCGTTGGCGGCAATTACAATCTCGCTCAACTTGATGATTGACAATACGATAATAATGTCAGACCATTGGCGGCGGTGTCATAATGTAAAGGCAATTTTGCCGATAGTTGCCGCCACGCTGACCACGATAGGCGCATTGTCGATAGTGTTTTTCTTGGACGACCGTCTGAGGCTCAATCTGTACGATTTTGCGGTGGTGATGATTGTAAATCTTTTGCTGTCGATTTTCACGGCGTTGTGGCTTGTGCCTGCAATGCTCAACATTCAGAACGTCAGCGGGTTGAAAAAGTTGTCGAGGCGGCGTCTGAGGTTTGCCGTGCTGTTCAATAGGGGGTACAGGCGATTTGTGGATTTCACGGTGCGGAGGCGTTGGATTGCGTATTTGTTTGTGATATTTGTATTTGGACTGCCGCTCTTTATGCTGCCCCGCGAAATCAGGGGAAATGGTTGGTTTGCAAAGAGTTATAATGCCGTATTTGGGTCAAAATTGTACAACGAAACCATCCGCCCTTACACTGACAAGATTTTTGGTGGGACGCTGCGTCTGTTTGTTGAGCAGGTCTATAACGGCAGTTATTGGTCGAGGAACGACGAGGTGGTTTTGTCGATTTATGCGACGTTGCCATACGGCTCCACGATAAGTCAAATGGATTATTTGATGCGCCAAATGGAATCGTATTTGAGTAAATATCAGGAGATTAGACAGTTTACGACCAATTTTTCGGCGCAGTCGGGCAGCATCCAAGTTTATTTCACCAAGGAAGCCGCCAAAAGTTCGTTTCCGTATATGCTCAAATCGCAGGTCATCAGCAAAGGATTGCAACTCGGCGGCGGAAGTTGGAGCGTGTATGGACTTCAAGATCAAGGTTTTAGCAACGACGTCCGCGAATCTGTTGGCTCGTACAAAATGGAGGTGTCGGGTTACAATTACGAAACTCTCCTGCAATGGGCTGACAGCATCCGCGCCCATCTCCTGACGTATATGCGCATCAAGGAAGTGGCAATTAACGCCCGCGAAACCTATTACAAAAGCGATTATATGGAGTATCACCTTGCGCCAAACCTCGATTACCTTGCGCAGCAGCAAATCCCCGCCAACTATCTTTTTTATGTGTTGCCGCAGATTTTTGTGGCTGACAATAGGTGCGGCGTGATTTGGAACGACGGTCGCCCCGAAGCCATCACACTAAACACCTTGCAATCAGAAAAATACGATATTTGGAGTCTCCTCAACCGCCCCGTGGAAATCAACGGTCGCCTTCACAAACTTGGTCAACTTTGCACCCTCGAAAAGATGCAGGCACCGCAGGAAATCGTAAAGACCAACCAACAATACAACCTTTGTGTGCAGTTTGAGTACATCGGCTCGTCCACGATGGGGCAGAAAGCGATGATGACAGCCGATTCCATTTACAGTGCGCGTCTGCCGATAGGATACAGCGTCAAGAGCGGGCAAAATTATTATTCGTGGGGTCAGGAAGACAGCCGTCAATATTGGCTGTTGGGGTTGGTGATTGCAATAATATTTTTCACGACGTCAATACTATTCAATTCGTTGCGGCTGCCATTGGTGATTATTTCGGTGATTCCGGTTTCGTATGTCGGGCTGTTTCTGACGTTTTTCCTGTTTGGGTTGAATTTTGACCAAGGCGGATTTGCAGCGTTGATATTGTTGTGCGGCATCACCGTCAATGCCTCCATTTATATTGTGGATGAGTACCGTCAATACCTCCGCCGCAGCCCCGACCCCAAAAAAGCGTTGGTCAAGGCGTTCAGCGTCAAGATAATACCAATTTTGCTGACTATATTGTCCACAATCCTCGGTTTCATTCCTTTTATGGTTGGCGATGGCAAAGAGGCGTTTTGGTTTCCATTGGCGGCAGGCACAATCGGTGGTTTGGTGATGAGTTTGGCGGGGATAGTGATGTTTTTGCCGGGATTTTTGATTAAGAGGGGAAAATGATGATTTGGACACAGACGGCTTGAATGTAAAACGCACTTATCGTTGCTGTGGTATGATTTTTGCCGTGATTTTTTTGATTGTAACGCCAAAAAATATTATCTTTGTGGCGAAAATAGATATACCAATGAATTTGAGACTAAAACATACCATATTGTACTCGCTGATGTTGATTTTCACGTTAACATTGGCGAGCGTAACATCGTGCGGCGACGACAGCGACAAACCAGCCATCGTAAAACTCAATGCCACCGATTCCACAAATCTTGCCAAACTGCGCCAAAAAGCATTGGAAGCCACCGACATCAACGACGCAATCAAATATGCCAACGAAGCGCGCGAACAAGCCGCGCTACTAAACAGCGGCGCAGACGAAGTGAGGGCTTTGCTGTTGTTATTCCAATTCAATTACAAATACGGCAAAAACGCCGCCGCCCTCAACTACGCTTCCGTTGCCAACCACATTGCCGACTCAATTGGCGAACAGCGGCTCGTTGCCGAAACTTGCCACGCTCTCGGCAAAGTATTGTGCCGTTTCAAAAACAATCCAATCTCCGCAAAAAACTTCGCACAGGCATTTTTAACATATTTCACGTTACAAGACACTTTTAGCGTAACTGACGTATGGCACGACCTCATACCCGCATACCTCAGTGCCAACATATTCGACTCCGCGCTCAATCTCTGCCAAAAGTGCCTGTTTTTTGAGAACCGACTCAAATACGAGAGCAAAGTACCGGAGACATACGCGCTAATGGGCAGCACCGAACTCGCCATATTCCGCAGCAACCCAGTAGATCCCGACGTAAGCCACCTGTACGCCGCACACGCGCTGCTCAGGAAGGCGGAGGGCATGAACAGACGCTTCAACAGCCAAAAAGTGAACGACCTTCTCGTAATGGGACTTACGGAAACGCTTTTCAACCTCGCCTTCATAGAAAAAGACCCTCAGCGTCAGAAAGCATACGCCGACAGTTGTTTCCGCTACCTTGCCAAGGCATGCCAAGTGGCAAACAACACCGGCGTACCCGAAGTGATACACCGAATCAACATCCTCGGCGTAAAAATATACAACGTCGCCGGCGACAAAAAAGGCACCAAACGCTTTGTGGATTCGCTCGTGGCGGTGGCCGAACAGACAGGCACATACATCGACAAGGAGACCGCCTACCGCGCCAAATCGCTGTGGGGCGCATACAACAACGATTTCAACTTCGCCTTTGAAAACCGCGTCCTCGCCGAGAAAAACCGCGAAGTCATCAATTACAACGACACCTCATTCATACAGTCAATACGCCTCGCGCAAACACAGATGAACACCGAGCGCGGTACCGCCAAACGCCGACAGCAGATACTGGAAGACATGAACGCCCAGCAACGCAAAATAATCACAATAACGGTAATAGGCATCACGCTGCTGTTGCTGATAATAACACTGGTATATCAAGGCTACCGCCGCATCAAAAAACTCAACGCCACCATCAAGCAAATCAACGAAGAGATGCAGGTGCAGAGCGAGGAAATCCGCAGCAAAAACGAGGAACTCATGGACGGCATCAACTATGCCAGCATCATACAAAACGCCGCGATGCCGTCGCAAGCCGAAATGCGCCGCATCTTTGGCGACAACCTCACCTTCTTTTCGCCGAGAAACATCGTGTCGGGCGATTTTTACTGGGCGTCGGAAGACGTATCGGGGCGTTACAAACTACTTGCAGTAGGCGACTGTACAGGACACGGCGTACCGGGCGCGTTGCTCAGTATGCTCGGCATGTCGATATTAGACTACACCACAAGGCACTTTGGCGCGGGCGAAATATCGGCTGGCACGGTGCTCGACAAGATGCGAAACAATTTTAAGCGGACACTCAACCAGACCTCCTTCCGCACCGACATGACCATAGACAGCATCGACATCGCGCTTTTGGTGTTTGACACGCTCGACAAGTCGCTGCACTACGCGGCGGCATTCCGTCCGTTGCTGCTATTCCGCTACGGCGAGATGATGCGCATGAAGGCCGACTCTATGCCGATAGGCATCTATCCGAGGGAAAAACCCCACTTCACCGACAACGTGATGAAACTCTACAAAGGCGACATCATATATCTCTACTCCGACGGCATGGTGGACCAGGAGGGCTACGAAGATGCGGCGGCTGTATCCCCGCGGGCATATACCGCAAAAAAATTCTTCAAACTACTCAAAGAGGTATTCATGCAGCCATTTGACATACAACACGCACGTATTACCACCGACATCACCAACTGGCGTATGCCAAAAGACGAAAACCAGGAAGAATGTGAACTCACCGACGACGCCACATTAGTAGGCGTAGCGGTAAACAACTTCATAAATTTTGAAGCATGACATGATACGGGGCTGCTACATCTTAACGCCCCGTACCTATCAATGCTATCAAGTCCATAATAGTTTGCCTATCAAGATACAAGAACACGCCCACCGTAATCCAAGCCAAAACGCCAGGGATACGTTCCTTCTGATTGAAACCAAAGTCGAGCGCGGTGCCGGAAGACTTTTTGCGTCCAAACTTCTTGTGCAGCAACTGGCTGAAGGAGTATTTTTTTTCGCCAAACATACCCTCGCTAATTACATTGAAACTCCACAACTCATCCAGCAGCAGATGACAAAAATAGCCTGTGCTTACCGCAAACGCTATTACAAACTGCTCGCGGATGGAAAGCCTCGTAGTGGACGCCACAAACAGACTTATCAAAAACACCGCAATCCACACAGGCGTAGAATGGAATATGCCACGGTGCGTGGTGTTTTTTCGGAACAATTCGCGCAAGAATTTGATTACGAAAAACCACGAAGCGGCTGGTACGAAGATTTTGAGCGGCAGGTTTGCGCCCGCCAAGTGCATCCAATACAGCGTAATCGCCGCCATAAAATACGCATAGACCGTAAAAATGATTTTGAGCGGTAGCCCCGAATCCGAATCCATGTCCGGCAAAAAAGAGCCAATCACCGTTGCAAAAAACACTATCACAGCCATATAAGCGTTAGGAATCAAGTTCCAATTGTAACTTACTATCGCCACGGCAAACCCCGTCGCCGCTCCAACCGATACATGTGTCTTAAAATCTGCCATCGCTTCTTTTATTTATTAATTCTTTTATGGTATTTATTATAAATGTGCCACGCCAACATGGCAAACAGCGTACCTACCACCGCGCCTACAAGCACGTCGCCCACATAATGCCGTCCGAGATATATCCGCGAATACGCCACCATTGCGGCTATCACATAAATAGTAGCAGTGAAATATTTATTTTTGAAAAAACGGCTCGTCATATACGCCAAACCGAAAAAAATAGCCGAGTGCGCCGAGAAAAAGCCGTACTTGCCGCCACGGTCGTCGTTTACAACGTGCACAAGGTCTTTGATGTCCTCGTTCCAACAAGGACGAAACCTCTGCACGGTGTATTTGCAAAGATTGCAAAGTTGGTCGGAGCAGACGATCATCAGCACCACGGCAAGCAAAAACCATAAGGCGGTCTTCGGTTTGTGTTTTACAAACAACAATGCTATCAACAACGCACCTATTATAAACCACGTGTATTTCCACGACACATACCAAAAGAACGTGTCGAAACCGTCGCTGTACATGCCGTTGAGAAACAGCGTTATATCTTGATCTAATGATTCCATTTTTTAATGCATTGTCTGTAAAATTCGCTGCAAACTACCGCTGTCGCCGTTGCAACATTCAAAGATTCAGGGGCATCGGCGGCGGACGCTCCGCACGGTATCAGGATGCGCCGCGTGATTTGTGCGGCGGTTTCGGGCAAGATGCCGTGTCCCTCGTTGCCAAGCACTACCACGCCGTTTTTGGATAGCGACGAGGTGTAAATATTTTCGCCGTCGAGGAAAGTGCCATAGACGGGCAGACCTATTTTTTGCGCGGCGGCAAGGGTCTGAGGAAGGTTGCAATAATGCACATCAACCCTGAATGCCGAACCCATCGACGCTTGTATCACCTTGGGATTATACAAATCTACACAATCGTCGGACGCCAATATAGTGCTGATACCAAACCAATTGGCAATCCTGATTATCGTGCCAAAGTTGCCTGGGTCGCGCACACTGTCGAGAGCGAGATAGAGAGTGCTGGCATCAAGCGCAAAAGGCTTCTGGGGCTTCATCTCCACCTCGGCAACCACATTGCAAGCGGTCTGCATGGCGGATATTTTTTTGATTTCCGCGTCGTCTGCCGCCGTAATCTTCACGCCGTGAAAACTGGCGGCGTGTAGGGCAATCCAATCGTCAGTAGCAACGATTTCGCGCACCGTCATAGGCGACCGCAAGAGTTCCATCACCACCTTATGCCCCTCGGCAACAAAGGTGCGACTCTCATTGCGAATTTTTTTTTGCTGCAATGATGTAATCTGTTTTATCCGATTTTTGCTAAGCATCGTTTTTATTTGTAATTTTGTGCCGTAAAATTTCAGGACGCTAAACTAACAAAAATTTTGAACGTAACCAAAATATATTTCACATTCGCCCTGTCGTTGTTGCTATTGGTCTGTATAACAATAGGTTGTAGCCCAGTAGTAAAGGACGGCAGCCTGCTCGTAAACAACACCGTAGTATGCGACAACTCTCAGATAGACGTTGCCGAGCCGTTGTCTTACGTGCGGCAGATACCGTCAACCACAGTACTCGGCATGGCGGTACACGCCCGCATATACAATTCGGTGCCGCAACGGAAGGCAGATTCCATCAAGGCGGCGCACACAGCAGCCATCGACAGCATCAACCGCGCCCGCGTGCAAAACATCAAGGCGCAAAAGGGCACTTACCTCGACCACCTCAAAGACCTGCGACTGAAAATACCTTATTATCAGCAATTTGCAGACAGCAGCGAACACGTAAAAAACCTCATCAAAGATTCCTGCAAAACCTATCGCAAGTACCGCAAATATGTAGAAAAGGATTCGTTTTACACGCCAAAACAAAAGATATTCTCGTGGGCATTGTTTTGGCAAGGCATCGGCGAAAAACCTGTAATATACGACAAGTCGCAGTGCGTCAAGTCGTTGGAACAGATACGTCTGTATATGCAGACCAAAGGTTTCTATGAGGCCACCGTTTCCTACTCCGACAAGGAACGCCGCCACAAGACTTATGTAACCTACGACATCAAAGCGGGTACGCCAATCAGATTCAGGAACATCACATACGTAATGGACGACGACACCATATCCAAATACGTGCTGCTCGACACTGCGGCATCGCTCATCAAGCCCGGCGGCATCCTCGATGTCAACGTACTCCAAGACGAGAGAACGCGCATCAGCAATTCGCTCAAGCAGATAGGCTATTACAACTTCCGCAAAGACTACATCGAATATACCATCGACACCCTCATCGGCGACCATCAGGCAGACCTCACGCTCGAAATCCTGCCCGTAACCATGGAAAGCGGCAAGACAGCCAAGCACCGCCGTTTCTACATCTCAAACATCAACATATACCCCAACTACGACGCAACACAGGAAATGCACGACCACGATGCCTACTACGACAACATGCGCACCGCATATATGCGCTCTTTTTTCCCAGGAGTGCAAGGACACCGTGGCGTGATGACATTCCATTACCAGCCCGACACCTTCCGTGTAAAACCAAGGATGATAATGAGGGAGATCTTCATGAGGTCGGGCGACTTGTACGACCAACGCAACGTAAACGATACTTACCGCCATCTCTCGGCGTTCAACGTATTCAAGATAGTGGAAGTGAACTTCGACGACCACACCTCGTCCAAAGATTCGCTCAACTGCAACATCTTCCTCACGCCGAGCAAGCCGCAGGAAATAGTATATGGCGTGGGCGCAACCAACTCCTCCGGCAACATAGGCGCGTCGTTCAGCAATTCGTACCGGCACAAAAACATTTTTAACGGCGCGGAGAGCCTCGACCTCAGATTTCTGATGGCGTGGGAAAGTCAGACAAGTTTCAACGGCGAGCAAAACGCCTTCGACCTCAACACTCAGGAATATGGACTCGAAGCGAGGCTGTACTTTCCAAGAATGTTGGCACCGCTCCGCCTCCGTATGTGGTCTCGCGAAAAAACTCCACGTACCAACATCTCGTTTCTTCTCAACTACCGCCGCCGCCCCGACTACACGAGGTCTATGGTCAACTTCAACCTCAATTACCAGTTCACCAGAAACAAATACTTCAGCAGCACCGTCACACCGGTAAGGCTGAGCGCGATAAATATCTCCAACGCCGACCAAGCCTTCCTCGACTGGCTCGACAGGCTGTTTATCAAAGATTCGTACCAAGACCACTTTATCCTCGGCTCGGGTTATTCTATCGTTTTCAACAACCAGGCAGCGGGCAAAAGGTCGTACCATTACCTCAAAGTAAACCTCTCATGGGCGGGCAACCTGCTCACCCTCGCAAGCCGCGCCCTCAAACGCGACAAAAACGAAAACGGCTCTTACGATGCCCCATTGCTGCACACCACATACGCACAGTTTGTAAAGACAGACCTCGACTACCGCCACTACCTCCGCACAATAGGCTCCAACATACTGGTTTTTAGGGCTTTTGCAGGATTGGGAATACCTTACGGAAACATTACCTTCATGCCTTTTACGGAGCAATATTTTTCGGGAGGTGCCAACAGTCTGAGGGCGTGGCAGATACGCAGCGTAGGTCCAGGCAGTTTTGACAACGCGGAAGCGGCAGGCATCAACGCCAAATACCCTAACATGACCTCCGACATGAAGTTGGAAGCCAACCTCGAATATAGGTTCAAGTTGTTTTGGGTGGTGGAAGGCGCGTGGTTTTTTGACGCAGGAAACATCTGGTCCATCAACCGCGACGACAAGCGCGAGGGCGGCGACTTTGACGTAGAGCGTTTTTACAAAGAGATTGCGGTAGGTTCGGGATTGGGACTGAGGTTGGACTTCGACTTTTTCCTGTTCCGCGCCGACTTCGGACTCAAACTCCGCGACCCGTCCCTCAAAGACGGAGAACGTTGGCTCGCCAAAAACGACCACTCGTTTATGCTCCGTGGCAGCAACTGGGCGTTCAGCCTCGGCATCGGATACCCGTTCTAATGGAATGCAGGCGGCTCGCCTGCCAAACAAAAAAAGAAAAAAAAATTATGTACGTAAAACCAAAGAAAAAATTAGGTCAGCACTTCCTGACAAGCGAAAAAATTGCGATGCAAATCGCCGATTCCATTGATTATCCAGTGGCTGATGGGCAGAAGGCTGGCTGCATCGAGATTGGACCCGGCACGGGTATCCTTACAAAATACCTGATGCAAGCCCCGCGCCTCGACCTCTCCGTCATAGAGATAGACACGGAGTCGGTGGAGTTTCTCGTTGCCAACTATCCAAGCCTGAGCATCGAGCACCGCATCGTATCCGGCGACTTCCTGCAAATTGACCTTTGCAAACAGTATCCAAATGGTTTCCCGATTGTGTGCGGCAACTTTCCGTACAACATTTCGAGCCAAATATTCTTCCGCATACTCGATTACAAGGACAATGTTGACCAAGTGGTCTGCATGATTCAGCGCGAAGTGGCTCAGCGCATCGCCAACCACGAAGGCACTAAGGAATATGGGATACTGAGCGTATTTTTGCAGGCGTATTACGACATCGAATACCTCTTTGGCGTGGACGAAACAGTCTTCAACCCGCCGCCAAAGGTAAAGAGCGCGGTAATCCGCCTCCGCCGCAACGGTGTCAAGCAATTGCCATGCGACGAAAAACTATTCCGCACCATCGTAAAGATGTCGTTCAACCAACGCCGCAAGATGCTGCGCAACTCATTGGCACAATTCTTCACCGGCACGGCAGACGAAGAAAGATTCCTCACCCTGCGCCCCGAACAATTGTCGGTAAACGATTTTGTGGAATTGACACAGATTATTTCGGCAAAAAATATTGCAAAATAACGTTTCAGGCGGCGGAGGTGTAATCACAGACTTACTTCTTCCTCTTGATAGTGATTACCTCGTCGCCCGTATTGAGCGAATGAACCACATCCATGCCGTCGGTAACGATGCCTATCACCGACGAGCCGCCGTCAGACAAAACGTCGGGCGCAAGCATTATAAACCATTGCGTGGCGCATGAATTATTGAGGGCGGAGGAGTTGAGGGCAAGGGTGCCTTCCTCAAACTCGCGGTCGGTGAACTCAGACGGTATCATCACGGTCTTATTGACATCAAACGTAGAGAACGAGCCACGGTTTTCCACGCTGAGGAGCGTGATGTTGTTAAACTGCGACTTGTCAAAATAAAACTCGTCCACAAGTTTCAAGAAGTTGGAAACAGCCACAGGGGCGTTGTTGACGTCGGTCTTTACGGTGATGTCGCCCTTCTTGGTGGATATTACAATTTCCTCGTCCGCCTTGATGGTGCGGATGTAGTCCCAATCGGGCATTGCTGACTCATAAGGGTCGTAAGGGTCAATTTCCTCACCGAGAACCACCTTGACGGCTTTTTCGAGCGTCTTGTAAGTGTCGGCGTCGCGGGGCAACACACAGTTGGAAGCCGCCTGACGTATAAAATGCGTGTTCATATATGACTTGGCAATCTCAGGATGTCTCGCAATGGCATCCGCAGCCACGGCAATCATCTGAGGCGTGCCGTTAAGTACCACCTTCTTAAATTCCATCGCAAACTCCTCGTACAAATCCTCGTGTTTGCTCGCCAAATACTCACGCGCATAATCCGCGAAACCCACACTCTCGTACATGCTTACAAGGGTCTTGACACCCTCCAAGCGGATAAGTTCATCTTCGTCGTTGGCGTTGATGCGGCCCTCCACAAAACCGTAATTGGAAATGTCTGACTCCAATGCCCTCAGCAAAGCCGCCTTTTCGTAGATGTTTTGCGCCGCGTCGAATCCCGACTTGATGCGCTGCGAAATCTTGGATTTGTTGGTAGAATATTTGAGGGCAGCAGCGGTAAGCGTGGTGCGTGTCTGCCAACCCGCCACCGTGCGCGAAAGGTCGAGGTATTCGTTGGCGTCGGCGGCAACACCACGGTTGTAGATATACAGGGCGGCGCGGGAAGTTATCTTCTCCTCGTCGGACTTCAAGAGCGTGAGGATGTACGGCTTGCACTCCTCGTATGGATAATTCTCGAAGGCGGCGATGGCGTTCATCACCTCGCGGTAGTCGCTGTCGGGATTTTTTACAATGGCCTTAATGAGCGAAAAGCCCCTCTCGTTGTGGCATTTGCCGAGGGCGAGTACGATGTTTATCTTGTTGTGGATGAGTTTAGCGTGTTTGTACGCCGCCACAAACTCGTCGGTATAGAGCGAGAAGTCGGTATTGCAAACACCAAAATATTCGGCCGCTATGGCACGCGCCTTCTCGTGGATGAGGGTGTCGCACATTACAGCGATGGCATACTGAGAGGTGGCGACGCTGCGCATCCCACGCTTGGCAAACCAACAGATGCTCGCCGCCTTGCCCGACACGAGGGTTACGTTGGTGTGCGGTGCTTCAAAATTTTGCACAAAATCCAAAGCCTTCTGAGTGCCGCACTTGCCAAGGGCAACGAGGATCGCCGCCTTTACATTGTCGGGCTGCGAATCAAAATTGGCCTCGAGCAAATATCTTTCGGCGGAGGTGTGCATGGTCTGCCCGATGGCAAACGCCGCTCTCTCGCGGAGGTCGAGGTCGCTGTCGGAGAGCAACGAAGCAAGCGGCACGAGAAACATGCTGTCTCTCATGGAGCCAACAGCCTCCACCGCCGCCTTGCGATACTGCGGATACTCCGCATTAAAATATTTGACAATCTCTGCCGTATTGCTTGCGCACCTCAAATCGCATATCTTGCAGAGGGTAGCGTCGTTATAGACGTTCTCCACCCTGACGGTCGTGTTGTCTTCTTCTTTGCAACCGTCGCAGGAACACAATAACATGCTCATTACCAATGCGTACAATATTAAAACCTTCATGATGCGATAATGGTTTTTGGATTTCTTGTACTTACCAAGGTAGCAATAAGCGTTCCAAATTTCGGGCGGAATAAAATGCTTTATATTTTATTTCACTTTGAGTTCGAGCAAAACACGCCCCTCGATGCTCGCGGCAAGGTGGTCGCCGATGTGCAAAGGTCCCACTCCGACGGGCGTTCCTGTATATATAAGGTCTCCGGTTTTAAGGGTTACAAACTGCGATATGTACGACACAATGGTGTCAAAATCGTGTATCATGTCGCTTGTATTGCCCCTTTGCACGGTGTTGCCGTTGATGTCGAGGGCAAAATTGATGTTCCGCAGGTCTTGGAACTCGCTCTTAGGCACAAAATCGCCAAGCGGCGCGGACGAGTCGAATCCCTTAGACAAAAACCACGGCTGCCCTTTGGCGCGGCTCTTTGCCTGGATGTCGCGGGCGGTGATGTCGAGTCCCACGGTGAGTTCGTCGTAATACCGCGAGGCAAATTTGCGGTCTATCGCCTTGCCGAGTTTTGAGATTTTGATAACTATTTCGGTCTCATACTCAATCTGTTGCGAAAATTCGGGTATGTAAAAGTCGTAATGGTTGCGTAGGAGCGAAGTCTCTGGTTTGATAAAAAAAACCGGCTCCGTCGCAGGCTCCATCCCAAACTCCTCGCAATGTTTGCGGTAATTGGCGGCTATGCAAAAAATTTTCATGGTTGTGCTGTTTTTTTGTGTTTGGGCGCAAAGGTACGCAAAAAACTATTCTATATCTCCGTGATTAAAAAAAAATTTTTTTATAATGTCAAAAATTCTTACCTTTGGCTCGCGAATTTATAACGCTGTTTGAAAACTTTTTTTTGCTTACACGCCATTTCGGTATGTATATTGCAAACAAAAGCATAAACATTTCCCACTAATAGGGAGCGTATCAAGGCAATGAAGAAGATAACATTATCACATTTTTTAGTCAAGAACTTTGAGTTGAAGCAACAGGAAGTGCCAATTTTCCTGATGCTGTTTCTTCATTCCTTTTTCCTTGGTCTCGCCGGCGCATTCTATTTCACGCCCGCTAACTCCGAGTTTATCAAGCACTTCGGCAGCGAACAGTTGCCATACGCATACATCGCGTCGGGCATCGGCGGATACCTATTCACACAGATTTACTCTTGGATGCAGAAGCGCATCGACAGCCGCACATTGTTTATGGGCGCGTTGATATTTATGACGGTGGTAACGCTTGTATCGCCGTTGATGCTCGGTCATGTAGATTCCAAGTGGCTTAGTTCCTTTGTGTTTATATGGGCATGGCCATTCCTGTCTATGGTGGGCATAGAATGTGGCGCGTTGTCTTTAAAATTCCTAAACCTCGTCCAAGTAAAAAGGATTTTTGCGCTGTTTAGTATAGGCGGCGTATTGGCGGCGATGATGGGCTACTTAATAATACCAGCATTGAGCAAAGTAATCTCACATTCATATACATTGCTGTATATCAGTGCGTTTGGATTTATCATCGGTATAGTAACCCTGGTGATATTGTACCAAAAATATCCGCAGAAACTCCGCGAAGAACGCCTCCAACTCGAAAAGAAAAAACTGGAGGGCAACGGCAAGATTCTGTCGCTCAAGCCCACCAACGACGGCACAGGCTTCATCGAACTGATAAAGAAAAGTAGTTACTACCGCTTTATCTTCATCTGTGCAACACTCTCTATGACAATTATTTACGTAACAGACTTCTCGTTCCTTTCCACCGTCAAGATACAGATTGCGCCCGAAAACACGCCGCAGTTCCTCACCTTGGTCTATGGTGGATTGAAGATTGGCGAATTGCTATTGTCGTTCTTCTCGGCGAGGATATTGAGCCGCTACGGTGTCAAATTGGGTCTGTTGATACTGCCTATAAGCATGGTAGTGGTTACGACACTTGCCGCCATAGTAGGCTTGACATCTGTGGAAAGCATTGTGTTCCTGATACTTATCACCTTAAACAAATCTCAGGAGCGCATCCTCCGTCGCGGTCTCGACGACCCCGCCTTCAACATCCTCTACCAGCCCCTGCCCGACGAGGAAAAAGCCGCAGTGCAGACCAAAGTGGGTGTGGTACAACAGTTTTCGACGGGTATCGCGGGCGTGGTGCTGTTAACAGTAAACACCATCATCACCCTGCGGGGCGAATACGACTTCAAATTTTTCATGCTGTTCTTCATCCCCATCCTCGTGGCGTGGGTAATCAGTAGCATGAAACTGTACGAGAGTTACAAGGCAACAATCAACAAAATATCCAAGGATTTTAGCAAAGACAGCCGCCGAGACCTCAATAAGAGCATGTACGGCCCTGAGTTGCTGCGCAAATATATCAAGGCGAGCAACCCAAACATTCAGCGTATGGCGGTGATGATACTCTCGGAAACCGCGCCGAGAAGCCTCGAAAGTTACGCCGCATTGCTCTTGGAGTCGAGCGACGAAGTAGTGGAAAAAGCCGTACTTCGCAACATCGACCCCACATGGCGCACTCGCCTTGCAACGCCCTGCGCCACATTGTTCCAAAACACCAGAAACCCCGAAATACGCCTTCTCGCCGAACGCGCACAGACCTATCTCTCCTTCGACGGCATCAGCAAAAAAGTCGAAAAGGAGGAATTGGACTCTCTCGTGGCGAGCGAGTATGTCTCCGACAAGATAAAACTCGTAAAATATCTCTTTAAAAACGATGCGTTGCTCAACGAGGACGTGATTTCGGCATTGCTTGACCATACCGACCGCAACGTCAAGTCGGCTGCAATAACCCTCGCGGGCAAACTCCGCACCCCGAAGATGATCAACAAACTCATCTCCTTGCTCGAATCGCCCGAATATTACGACACCGCCGAAAATGTGCTACTCGACATTGGCGACCGTGTGCTGCCCACACTCAACGAATACTTTGAAAAGAGTATGCAGCCGCCAGAGATATTGCTGAGAATCATAGAGTTGTACGCGAAGTTTGGCTCCGCGCCAGCGAGGACGTTCCTCGTCAACAACATCAACTACCCCAACCGCGACATTCAACAGGCGGTGATTGCGGCGTTGTATTTCTGCAAATTCCAAGCGACGGACGAGAAGGACATCCTCACCATCAAGCAGAAAATCAACGAAACCGTAGAGAACATCGTGTGGATAATGGCGTGCCTCAACGACATCGAGGACGAGAAAAACACCCTCAAACTCGTGCAAAGTCTCGACCTCGAACGCGCTAACAGCATAGAAAACCTCTTTAACCTGCTGAGCCTCCTCAAAGAGCCGCGCCTCATCAACCTCATCCAAAAGACCATCATCGGCAAAAACAACATCTTTGCCGTGGAAATCATAGACAACAACTTCCCGCAGGAAATCAAACAGTTGATAAAACCGCTGTTTGACGACCTCTCTACCGTACAGAAAATCAAGAAGTTGGCAGACTTCTTCCCGCAGCGCGAAATGCCGTTTGAGGAACGTCTGAAAGACATCATCAAGCGCGACTACTCCAAACTCGACACTTGGACTATCGCCAAAGCGGTGGAACTCCTCGGCAAACAGCACAAGGCAAAGGCATCGGACGACACCCTGTCGAACACCATCGACTACAAAGACCTGAAACTGTGGGTAAAATCCAACATCAAAGACCTCCTCGCGATGATTCGCAAGAGCGAAATGCCCGACGAGATGTTCCTCTGTCTGTACCACACGGACGAAATGGTATATTCTACGGCGGCAAAGATTATCTACGAGGAAAATCCGCTCAAATGCTCCGACTACCTTACCAATATGTCGAGCGACAAGCAATTGCTCTACGCCACGCTCAAATCGGGTCAACCCACGCTGTCAGACAAAATCAAGCACCTGAAGAAGCACCCGCTCTTCTTCAACGTGCCGGAGTACTTGCTTGCAAAATTGGCAAAACACATTGAAATCCACGACCTCAAAAAGGGCGAGGAACTCAACACCGACGACGAGAATGTATATATAGTGGAGAAAGGCACACTCTCGTGCAAGATTGTAATAGAAGGCGACGTGTTCTTCTTTAAGAACGACATCATCACCAAAGGATTCAACCTCGACCACGACGTGAAGGCTCTCTTTGCCAAAAAGGATTCTATAGTATTGTCAATCAACAGGTTTGAGTACTTCAACACCCTAATCCGCGAGACCAACATCATCCCCTACATCCTCGACGAAAACAACCGCGCCATGATGGCTCGCGACGACAATGCCGCCAAGGAAAAGGAACTAATGGAACTGTTCTAACGCGCCTCTACCCTATTTCACACCACAAATCTTCTTGATTTCGTTCAACTTATTGAGTGCCTCTATCGGTGTCAAAGTATTGATGTCGATGCGCTTGATTTCGTCGCGGATTTGCATCAGGACGGGATCTTCGAGGTTGAAGAAACTCAGTTGGATGCCATCGACGTTGGATTTTTTGGTGGGCTTGGCGGTCTTGACGGGCGTTACGGTCTCTGCCTTGACTGGGGCTGCGGACACGTTGCCACGCGAACCTGATTCAAGTTCCTTCATAATCTCGTTGGCGCGTTCAACTACGACGCGGGGCATACCGGCGAGTTTAGCGACGTGGATGCCAAAACTGTGTTCGCTGCCGCCTGGAACGAGTTTGCGCATAAAGATTACCTTGCCGTCGATTTCCTTGACCGAAACATTGAAATTCTTGATGCGCGGGAAGTTGGCCTCCATATCGTTGAGTTCGTGGTAGTGCGTTGCAAAAAGCGTCTTTGCCTTTGCCTGCGGAAATTCGTGTATATACTCCACAATAGCCTGAGCGATTGAAATGCCGTCGTAAGTGGATGTGCCGCGCCCAAGTTCGTCAAAGAGGACAAGGCTGCGCGGAGTCATATTGTTGAGGATGCCAGCCGCCTCGTTCATCTCCACCATAAAGGTACTTTCGCCCGACGAAATATTGTCTGATGCGCCCACACGTGTAAACACCTTGTCAACATACCCCGCCTTGACGCTCTCCGCCGGTACAAAACTGCCCGCCTGAGCCATCAACATTATCAACGCGGTCTGACGCAGGAGAGCCGACTTGCCCGCCATATTGGGACCCGTTATCATCATAATTTGCTGAGTATCATTGTCCAAAAAAACATCGTTGGGGATGTACTCCTCCCCTACCGGCAATTGTTTTTCGATGACAGGATGGCGACCCGCCTTGATGTCGATGGTCATACCCTCGTCGATGACGGGACGGCAATAATTGTTGTCGATGGCCGCCTGAGCGTATGAACAGAGGCAGTCGATGGTGGCAACGGTCTTGGCGTTGGTGAGGAAAGTCTCGATGTATTGAGCAAGGTAAGCCACAAGTTCGTTGAAAATGCGGACTTCGATGGTCTGTATAGTGTCTTCGGCGGTGAGAATTTTTTCTTCATACTCTTTGAGTTCGGGCGTGATGTAACGCTCTGCGTCAGTGAGAGTTTGCTTGCGAATCCAATCCTGCGGCACTTTGTCCTTGTGGGTATTGCGCACTTCGAGATAATAACCAAAAACGCCCGTGTTGCCGAGTTTCAGGGACGTGATGCCTGTCTGCTCCACGAGTTCGTCACGCATTTTGGAGAGGTATTCCTTAGAATTGACACTCATATCGCGGAGTTCGTCAAGTTGCGCATCCACACCGCTGCGAATGAAGTTGCCCTTTGCAATCATTAGCGGTGGGTCGTCAACTATCTCTCTACCAATGCGTTCCGATACGTTGGCGCAAGGGTTGAGTTGTTCGCTCAGAGGGTCGAAGATATGATTGCCTTGTGCGCTTTCGTTGGCGAGAAGGCTGCGTATCTGCGCTATGCACTCCAACGACAGCCTCATTTGGTTGACATCGCGAGGATTGACGCGCTGAGTGCTAATTTTTGATACAAGTCGCTCAATATCACCCACTTGACGGAGCGCAGTGCGGAGGTTTTCAAGGAGTTCAAAATTATCTTTGAGAGCCTGAGTGTAGGCAAGTCGTTTTTCGATAAGACCAACATTGCGCAACGGCAGGGCAATCCAATGTTTCAACAACCTTCCACCCTGCGGACTTGATGTGCGGTCGATGACGTCCAAGAGCGTCTTGCCTGTCGGACTGAGCGGCGTAAAAATTTCGAGGTTTCGTACCGTGAATTTGTCGAGCCAAACATAACGCCCCTCGTCCAACCGCGAAATCTTGATGATGTGGCTGAGTTGCGTATGTTGCGTAATATCAAGGTAATGCATCAACGCACCGGCGGCAGTTACAGCAAAAGGCATTTCCTCAATGCCAAAACCTTTGAGCGAAGTGGTCGAGAACTGCCTCAGCAACCTTTCCCGCGCCGTCTGCGGCTCAAAAGCCCAATCGTCCAACGGGTAGAGGTAATATTTGTTGCCATACAGCGCGGTAATCTCCTCCTTGTTGCTGCGCTCGTAAAGCACCTCTTTTGGGTTGAGCGACACGAGGAGTTTGTCGATATAGTCGGTGGAACCTTCGGCAACGAGAAAATCTCCCGTGGAAATATCCAAGAAAGCGATTCCGTTTTTGTCGTGTCCGAGGTTGATGCAGGCGGCGTAATTGTCGGATTTGTTGTCGAGTACATTGTCGTTGAGCGACACGCCGGGCGTTATCAACTCGGTGATGCCGCGCTTGACGATTTTGTTGCCGCAAGTCTTGGGGTCTTCCAACTGTTCGCAAATAGCAACCCTCTGCCCTGCCCTCACAAGGCGCGGCAGATAATTGTCCAATGCGTGGTACGGAATGCCTGCAAGCGGTGCGCCCGCACGTTTGGTGAGCGTAATACCAAGTATTTCAGACGCTTTCACTGCGTCCGACTCAAATGTCTCGTAAAAATCACCCACCCTGAAAAGCAGTATCGCATCAGGATATTTTGACTTCACAGAATTGTACTGCCTCATCAGGGGCGTTGTGTTGTCCGACTTTGCCATATCGTCTGCCTGATAGTTAAAAAGTGATTATTGTTTTGCCTCGTTGAGATTTACCATGAATGCGGGTTTAAAACCATGGAGTTCGCCGTCGAGGCTGTCAATGATTTCATAACCGAGTGTTACAGACTCCACTTTTTTTGAGAATTGGAGCGTGTTCTCAGAGAAGTACCAACGCTCGGTAAACATGATTTTGCCGATAGTTTCGCGCGGATTGTTCTTTTCGATTTCCTTGACTTGCTCGATGCTCATCGGCTGTTCAGAAAAATAATCTATGGCTGTAAGGCGACCCTTATAGACAGCCTGAAATATCGCGTTGGCTACGGCAAGGGTGTTTGTATTGGCAACCCGAAGCGAATCCCATCCGTCGTCGCCGTGGATGTAGCACTTAGTAACCACGTCATACGAAATGGGATCAGAAACCACGAGAGCCGTGTTGCTGTCGAGGTCATAATAAGTAAGCGTCTCCTTGATGGTGGGCACTTTGTCCTTTACGCCGCCATTGGTGCAGGCAGCCGCAAACATCACTGCGAAAACTGACAATGATAATATTATTTTTTTCATTTTTGATTGACGTTGTGTTTATATCTTTGTTGACAATGCAAAAATATGAAAAAATTTAGTTTTATCCCAAAAAATTTCCTACTTTTGCACTCAAACAAAAAACGACACTCACTATGCGACTTATCCCATACGGCGAAACAGATTACGTTACCATACGCAAAGAAAACTCGTATTACGTTGACAAGACGGCGTTCATCCCTTATTTTGAAAACGCCGCCAAGTACATCATGTTCCTGCGTCCGAGGCGGTTTGGCAAGACATTGTTTATGAACACGTTAGCCGCCTATTACGATGTGTTGGAAAAGGACAACTACGAACAAAACTTCGGCGGGTTGGATATTTATAACAATACCACGCCGAAACAGGGGCAGTATATGATTTTGAAATTCAGTTTTGCCTCGGTTGACAGCAACAAAAACAATGTTCAGGAATCGTTTAACACACAGGTATTTGACACTATCACTGCATTTGTAAACCGATACGAAAAATACCTGCCCGAAAATACTGCCGAATATATTGCCGGAGCAAATGGCAAAAGCAACATTGCGTTAACAAGGCTGATACACCTGTCAAATAAAACCCCGTACCAAATCTACATTATGATAGACGAGTACGACAACTTTGCCAACACGCTGTTTTCCACCGACGAAGACGCATACAAGGACCTTACCCACGGCGACGGCTTTTTCCGCCTGTTTTTCAACGTGTTGAAGGAGCTGACCTCCACCAACAACGCCCTCATTGGACGCATTTTCATATCAGGAGTGTCGCCGTTGACACTGAGCGACGTTACAAGCGGGTTTAATATTGCCCTAAACCTGTCGATAGATGCCAACCTCAATGCAGCAATGGGATTTGCAGAAAGCGAGGTTCGTGCAATGTTGGAATACTACCGCGACGAAACAGGAGTCTTCAAACATTCCATCGACGAACTCATCAACATTATGAAGCCCGTATACGACAACTACTGTTTTTCGTCGGGTATGTTGGACGCGGAAAGGGTTTTCAATTCGGATATGGTGCTGTATTTCATTACAAACTATAAATCACAAAAAGGCCGCATCCCTGAAAAACTCGTTGATCCCAACATCTCCACCGACTTTTTCAAGATAGAAAAGATGGTGAAAATCGAGAAAGACTTTGGCGAAAAATCGCGGATAATAATGGACATTGTGAATACCGGCAAGACTTATTTTGAACTCAATCCCGAGTTTGCAATCGCGGAACTGTCGCTTGTCAGCAATCTCAAAAGCCTCCTTTATTATATGGGACTTTTGAGTTACGGTATGGACGAAAACGGCTACCCGGCTTTCGTAGTGCCCAACGAAACTGTGCGTCAGCAGTATTGCAGATATTTGGCAAAATGCTATTCAGAGTCGTTGGGATGGCGCACCGACAGCATCCTTTTGGATTCGTATTGGGAAAAACTCTCGTTCTATGGCGATTGCAAACCGATGATTTCATACATTGCCTCGGTGATGTGCGAAAATTCGTCCGTCCGCGATTTTGATTCGCAAGGCGAATTTTTCGTAAAGGGATTTTTCTTGTCGCATTTCTGCAAAAGTTCTGGCTACCTTGCCTACACCGAGTTGGAGGCAGACCACGGATACACAGACCTCTTTTTGGAACCCCTCGGCTACAAACGCCACGCCTATATGATTGAACTGAAATACTGCAAGAAAAACTCCTCGGACGATACCGTCGCCAAACTCAAAGCCGACGCCAACGCACAGATGCAGCGTTACTTAGCCGACCACCGCATCGCCGAAAAATGCACCAATCGCAAATGGGAACTGCACACGGTGGTGATTGTGTTCAGAGGATGGAAGATGGAGGTGATGGAATAAAGGATGTTTTACTTCTTGCTCCGCACGGGACGAATCGACTGACCGCTCCGACGGTAGTGCCAATCGACGGGATACACGTGGCCGGAGTCGAAATCGAGGCAGCGCCCGAAGTACGAGTAGTCCGAATAGAGCGACGTCGACCAGTAGTAACCGTCGTAACCCACGCCGTAGAGACCCGTACCGTGGCGGTAACCGGCGGCAGGGAGAAACACTGATTTGCCGTTAGTCCCAGTAACCTTGTAGCCATCGATACCGTGGTCGCTTGTCCAAGTCCAGGTGCATTTGTCATTCAGTTCCTGCAACTGTTCCTGCGTCGGCATACACCAATCGCTGCCCCAGTTGGCGGTGGCGGCATCGTCGGAGCGTTCCAACTCGGTCTTATTGTCGGTAAAGCCGTTGTCGCCGTATTTGGGATCGTTGCAGTATTTGGTAAGGTTGTCGAGCGCTCCGTTGGCGTATTTGTAGGTTGGCCACTCATATTTTGACTTTGTTGTTGTCTCGCCCCAGGCGAAATAGTCGCCATAATCCCAGGGATTTTCTGCGCCGACATTGGTGGTCGCCCAAAGCGTGCCGGACGGGAGACCGAGATCTACGTATTCGTGTTTTTGCTGTGCGATGGCGTCGCCAACATTCACAAACAAGAATGTCAGGAACAAAAGCAGTATTGAAGTTTTGTTTTTCATAACTGTAATTGTTTAATTATTCAACGCCCCAAATTTAGTCAAAACATTTATATATTTTTTCGATTTTCCCAAAAAAATTCCTACTTTTGCACTCAAACATAAAACATCACTCACTATGCGACTAATCCCATACGGCGAAACAGATTACGTTACCATACGCAAAGAAAACTCGTATTACGTTGACAAGACGGCGTTTATCCCATATTTTGAAAACGCCGCCAAATACATTATGTTCCTGCGTCCGAGGCGGTTTGGCAAGACGTTGTTTATGAACACGTTGGCAGCCTATTACGACATTTTGGAGAAAGACAACTACGAGCAAAACTTCGGCGGGTTGGATATTTATAGCAATACTACACCCAATCAAGGGAAGTATATGATTTTGAAATTCGATTTTTCAACCGTTGACAGTCGCAAAGATAATGTGGAAGATTCTTTCAACTTCAACGTCTGCGAAACAATACGAAATTTTGTGCAAAGGTACAAAAGCGTACTTCCTGCCGACATCGCCGAACAGATGAATGATGTAACGAACATTAGCAACAAGGCATTGGGCAAACTGATAGCCATTACAGCAAATACTCCGTACAAAATCTACATTATGATAGACGAGTACGACAACTTTGCCAACACACTGTTTTCCACCGACGAGGAGGCTTACAAGAACCTTACCCACGGCGACGGCTTTTTCCGCCTGTTTTTCAACGTGTTGAAAGCAATGACCTCATCCAACAACGCCCTCATTGGACGCATCCTTATATCAGGCGTGTCGCCGTTGACACTGAGCGACGTCACAAGTGGGTTTAATATTGCCCTGAACCTGTCGATAGATGCCAACCTCAATGCAGCAATGGGATTTGCAGAAAGCGAGGTTCGTGCAATGTTGGAATATTACCGCGAAACAACCGGCGTCTTCAAACATTCCATCGACGAACTTATCAACATTATGAAGCCCGTTTACGACAACTATTGTTTTTCGTCGGATATGTTGGACGAGGAAAGGGTTTTCAATTCGGATATGGTGCTGTATTTCATTACAAACTATAAACAAAAAGGCCGCATCCCCGAAAAACTCGTTGACCCCAACGTCTCCACAGATTTTTTCAAGATGGAGAAGATGGTGAAAATCGAGAAAGATTTTGGCGAAAAGTCGCGGATAATAATGGACATTGTTAATACCGGCAAGACATATTTTGAACTCAATCCTGAGTTTGCAATCGCCGAGTTGTCGCTTGTCAGCAATCTCAAAAGCCTCCTTTATTATATGGGACTTTTGAGTTACGGTTTGGACGAAAACGGCTATCCGGCTTTCGTAGTGCCCAACGAAACTGTGCGTCAGCAATATTGCAAGTATTTGGCGAAATGTTATTCTCAATCGTTGGGATGGCGCACCGACAGCGTCCTTTTGGATTCGTATTGGGAACGGCTCTCGTTCTACGGTGATTGCAAGCCGATGATTTCGTACATTGCCTCAGTAATGGGCGAAAATTCTTCCGTCCGCGACTTTGATTCGCAAGGCGAATTTTTTGTAAAAGGATTCTTCTTGTCGCATTTCTGCAAAAGTTCGGGCTATATTGCCTACACCGAATTGGAAGCCGACCACGGATATACAGACCTCTTTTTGGAACCCCTCGGATACAAACGCCACGCCTATATGATTGAATTGAAATACTGCAAAAAAAATTCCACAGACGAAACCGTCGCAAAACTCAAAGCCGACGCCAACGCACAGATGCAGCGTTACTTAGCCGACCACCGCATCGTCGAAAAATGCACCAATCGCAAATGGGAACTGCATACGGTGGTCGTGGTGTTCAGGGGATGGACGATGGAAGTGATGGAATAAGTTAATCAAACCCTATTGAACCCCACCTGCATCGCTGCATCCTGACCTTCCAAAATCTTGCCGTCACGATATACGAACTTGCCATTTACCATCGTGGCGGCGACGCGAGAGCCAAACCACAACTTATCAAACGGCGTCCACTTGCATTTGCTTATCGCGGTGTCGTCGTGTATCTGCCAATGCGAATCGGGGTCGATGATGGCAATGTCGGCAAAATAGCCTTCGCGGAGGTAGCCACGGTCTTTAATCTTGAAAATCGTTGCGGGAGCGTGGCACATCTTCTGCGCGATGGTTTCGAGATTGATAATGCGACGGTGGTACAAGTCCATCATCACCACAATGCCAAACTGCACCGACGGCATACCCGACGGCGCGTCAAAATATGGACGATTCTTCTCCTCCCAAGTGTGCGGCGCGTGGTCGGTGGCAACACTATCTATAATATTGTCCATCAACGCATAACGAATGGCATTCCTATCGGCGCGGGTCTTGATGGACGGATTGCACTTGATGCGGATTCCGGCGGTCTCATAGTCGTCGGCATCAAACCAAAGATGCGGGATGCAAGCCTCGGCAGTTATTAGTTTGTTGACAAGTGGCTTGTTTTCAAAGAGTTTCAATTCGCGCTTGGTAGATATGTGGCAGACGTGTAGCCGAGCATCGTATTCTTTGGCAAGGGCGACGGCAAGGGCTGTGGATTCATAACAAGCCTTGGCATTCCTTACGTGCTGATGGATTCGCGGGTGCGCATTGTCGGGAAAAAGTTGCTTAAAACGCTCTGTCTCAGCCTTGATGACAGACTCGCTCTCGCAATGCGCGGCGATATTCACGGGCGATTCCTTAAACAACAATCGCAGGGCTTTCTCATTGTCAACGAGCATATTGCCGGTGCTGCTGCCCATAAAAAGTTTGATGCCACAGATTTTGGTATAGTCAAGTTTGAGGAGGTCGTCGATGTTGTCGTTGGTTGCCCCTACAAAAAAACTATAATTGATGAGCGAGTTTTCTTTGGCGATTGCAATTTTTTCGTTGATGAGTTCGTCGGTGGTTGTTGGCGGCTTGGTGTTGGGCATATCGAAATACGATGTAACGCCGCCCGCCGCAGCCGCACGTGATTCGCTGTGGATGTCAGCCTTGTGCGTCAGTCCCGGCTCACGGAAATGCACGTGCGTATCTATGAAGCCCGGGAAAATTATCTTCCCCGTGGCGTCAAACTTTTCGTCGTATGCCGGAATGTCTTTGTAATGCTTTGTGTCATAAACACCTGCAATACGCTCGTCCTCCACGAGGATAGAACCCGTGAACACTCGTCCGTCGCTCACAATGCGACCATTATGTATGAGAGTTTTTTTCATATATTGTCGTTTATGATTGACAATTCAAATATAAATATACGTTAGGAGACGTTGCACGCAACGTCTCTACCTATGCACTGCGAACCTGTCCTTTGCCATAAACCT
>CAMJWL010000008.1 GCA_946409405.1 uncultured Bacteroidales bacterium | reverse complement strand
GTGTCGGTGCTTGTGGTGAAGGAAGATACCACCTGCTCTTTGCCCTCCTTATGCACAAGGATTACTTCTTTTACAAGGTTAAGATTTGTACCCTTAATATAAAGGAGGTCGTCGCAATAAGGAAAACTGTTGTCGGTGGCTGAACCAAAAGCGGTTACATTAGGTCTGAGAGTCTTGATGCTACCGGCAGCAACGTCCACGCCAGAGACTGTGGTCATCGTTACTGCGCCGTCGCCAGCCGCGAGGGGCAGCGTGAAGGTGGCTTTTGTGGCGGAGAGTTTGATGTTGGCGGCTTCTATCACAGTGCCGTTGGCAAAAGTGATTTTGCTAATAAGGTCGAGGTCGGAGCCGTTCATCACAACTTCTTCGGAACCAGCCAAAAGATCAGCACTTTTGCTCCACGAAGCAAACTTAGGCACGGTAACGGTGAGTGTACCGCACTTTACAGCCTGACCGTCGAGCAAGGTGAGTTCGTTGGTAACTGCGTCGTCGGGAACTACAAACTTAATCTCGGTGCTCGACACTTTGACAACATACTTGTCGTATGCGGACTGCTGAGCGTCGTTGGCGGGGGCGAGCGAAATCTTCACCTGACCGATTGCAATCTCGGTGGCGTTGTTCAAATACTTACCCGAAATAGTAACCTCGCCGCCGGGACGCTGCTCGGAGGGAGAGAAATTGGCAACAGTTACCGGCTCCGAATAACCGATTTCGGAAACGGTCTGTATGTCGCCCTGGGAAGACGTGTGGAGAATCAACTTGCCGGGCTGAGCCGATTCGGGAACTGTTACCGTGAATTTGCCGTTGCCCTGGAAACTGGGCGTAACGGTTTCGCCGCCGGGAAACTCCACGCTCTGCACACTGCTGAGGTCTTTGCCGATGAAGGTGAGTTCGCCGCCGCGAGCCACGGGGCAGGGACCAAAACTTTCGAGGAAGTTGTAGGTCTGCTTGGCGTCGTCGTCGTCTTTGCACGATGTAATGGCTGTTACCAGCATCACCAGCATCAAAAATGCCGCCGTGCGCAAATGGTTTTTATTTATTGTAAACATAATTACGTTCCTTTAAAATTAATACTTTTTCTTAACAAGCCTTACGTTGTCAAAATACAATTTGGGAGAGAAGGCCGGCACCGCGCTCAAATCGCCCGAACCTGCGCCCGCCCAGCGTATCGTGAGTCCTGCCAAATCGTCAACAGACAAGCCGCCGCTCGACTTGCCGTCGATGGTCTTTGTAAACTGAGAGAGCGGCATGGTGAGCGTTATCCACTCTCCGCCGGTGGTAAATTCAGGCGTGGAGAGATACGGCTCGTACAGGTACGACGATACGGAGCTGTAATACTGGTTGTTGTTGTTGCTTTCGCTTACAGCGTCCAGACTTGTGGGCTGCACGGCAAAACAGAGTGCCGTCCACGGATTCTCCACAAATATTTCCAACTGATATGCGTAGTCGTCGATGTTGGATACGGGAACGCGGGTGAGGATATTGTCGGAAGCGTTGGGCCAGTAGTTCATGGTCATGTTGTCTTCGAGCCACGTGCCAGAAATGTCGCCTTCGAGAACGGCACCCTTGTTGTCAAAGAGACAGGCATTGCCCGACAAAGCAACGGAAGGTGTTGACGGATAGCCCCTGCGCCATCCGTTGGCATCCACCATAGCACCGTTTTTGCCGTCGAAGTCAAACAAAATGCCGTCCATTTTGCTTTCCTTGAGATTGTCGAAACTAATCATGTCGTAAGACCAACTCGACGTACCAAACGCGCTCTCCACCGACAAAGCACCGTTTTGACCAATTCCGTCAGGCACTTTGAAGGTGAGGGTGGTGTAGGTGGACGATTCGTCTGGCGTAACGGTAACGCCACCGGGCAGCGTTATCTTAATCGGGGTGTCCTCCGTGGGGATGAAGTAGTTGCCCTTGATTGTTACCACGTCGCCAGGTTTCAAGAAGCCCTTGTTGACATTCTCGATTACGGGTGCGGGCAGGAGGGTCTGCGTGGAGTGTTCGATTACCTTGCCGTTTTTGCAGGTGAGGTAGAGGGTGTTGGTTACCGAGCCGGGGATAGTCACGGGCGTGGTGAAAATCAACGCCGTCGGGGTGATGTAGCACGGGTTGAGAACAACTTCCTGGTCGTTGAACTTGATGCCGATGATGTTGTCGAGGTTCTCGCCAATCATCGCCACGGTCTGACCGAGCGAAAGATCCACAATCATCGAATCGGCGATGTTGGCGTCAGTGGGTCTGAAATACCTTATGACGGGATCCGCGCCGGTGTCGGTGTCGTCGTCGTCGTTGCAGGCAGCCATCGAGAAGCCCGTCGCCAAGCCAATCAGCATCAACAATGCCGTTTTTATTTTTGTATTAATCATCATGGTTCTTTAAATTTTTGAATCGTCATAATAACCTAACTGTGAAAAATTGTATGGCTGCGCGTCTCCTTTGAGGTTGGGATTTGCAACCACGTCCTTGTCCGGGAAGGGCAACAGGAATGCGCCATCGGCGGCAACACTCGTGGAGTTAGACGACGGAATGTCCGTGGGCCTGATGTCTGTGTTCAGTTTTACGTAGTCCTGGTTGGTGGGATTCTTGAACGCGCTCATCATGTCGCCGTCGCCGCCAAGCCATCCACAGGCACGGGAGTTGCGCTCCTGTGCAAGCATGTAACTCTTTGCGGAATTAACGTCGATGTATGCCCAGCGGCGGAAGTCGTAGTAATTGTCGCCCTCAAAAGCCAACTCCCTGCGACGCTCCTCGATGTAGAATTTCATGTCGAGGGAATACTGCTCGCTGCCTACACCGGCACGGGTGCGCACGATGTTCATGTATTCTTGCGCGGTAGCCATGTCGCCCTTGTGGAAGGCGGCCTCGCTTGCACAGAGATATACGTCGGCGGTGCGAAGGAGAATCATCGGAGTGCAACTGCCCTGTCCGTCGGGGGTGCAGCCATATTCGGCGATGTGGTCGGCGATGCTGCCGTGGATTTGCTTAACGGGAGCCGCACCAGAGGGATACACCCATTCCCAGCCGTTGTCAACGTCGGTGGAGTTGTCTGAATCCTCCTTGCCGCAGTTCCAGGTTACGTAGAAGCCTTTTTTGCCGAGGGCTGAGATTTCCTTGTCGCGCTGCCAGAAGGGGATGTAGTCGTGGTAGAGAGCCATTGTAGCGGGACGCCTAACGTCGTATCCGGCGGCAACAGTGAGGTTTTCGTCCTTGTAACTGTCGGGACGGGTGGTAGGCTCGCCGTACTTCACGTTGGGGTCGAAGGAGTTGACACCAAACAGGTTCATCAGGTCGATTGTAACGTAGTTCCACTGACCCCATGCGCCAGTTTCGTTGAGACCAGAGCAACCGAGGTCGCAGTGGTTGATGTTGATGGACGGATAGGGATTGTAGGTGGGTGACCAGTGGAGGGTGATGAGGCTCTCAGGAGAGGTCTCGCCCTCATGACGGAAGAGTTTGCCATACACGGGTTCGAGAGTGCCGTGAACGGAGTTCTTCACGAGGTCGGCGTATTTGAGCGACTGGTCGAGCAAGTGTGAATCCTTGCCTTTGAGACAGGCGTAATACAGATAGACCTTGGAGAGAAGTCCGTAGGCGGAATATTTGTCCACACGACCGGCGTCGTTGGATTCGGGCAAGTATTCTGCTGCCTGCTGCAATACGGTGATGATGTACTTGTAGATGTCTTCCTCGGTGTTTTTGGTGAGGTTGTAGGAGTTGCCTTCGCCGATAATCTTCACATTGTCGTCGATGATGGGACTCTCGCCCCAAATCCTTACGATGTAGAAGTATGCCATCGCCTTCATGAGCATAGCCTCGCCCTTGTATTTGTTGACGATGGAGGCGTCGAGCGGCGAGTAGGCATCCATGTTGGTCATGGCGATGTTTGCCATGCTGATAACGGCGTTGAGTGCGCCGTATCCGTTGGTGAGGATGGCGTCGGTGCCGCCCGTACCTGTTTGCAGGTTGGTGTAGATGTTTGACGCGCCTTTGCCGTAGTTGCCCGCCAAGTTGTCGCCGGCGTCTATCCACATGCGCTGGAAGTCGAACCATGCAATGCAGTACAACGGATTGACTGCCTGTTTGAGTTCGCTTTCGCTCTGGTAGAAGTCCACCGCCGATGGGTTGTCTTCCGTGGGACGGTCGAGAAAATCTTCGCACGATGTAAGTGCCGGCAACATTCCCAGACAGCCCAAACCTATTGTTGCTAATATTTTGTTTTTCATTTTATTCGAGATGAATGTTAATTAGAATTGAAGATTAAGACCTACCGTGAAGATACGCGGCGAGGGATAGCGGCCTATGTCAACACCCGAAACATAGTTGGTAGTCTGGCTTACGCCCACCTCGGGGTCAAGGCCAGTATATTTGGTGAAGGTGTAGAGGTTGCTAATGCTCACATATACCTTGGCAGAACTGATTTTGGCATACCTGAGATATTTCTGCGGGATGAAGTATCCGAGCGAAATCTGTTTGAGTTTCAAGTAAGAGCCGTCTTCCACGTAGCGGTCGGAGTGGTAGCCAGGAGCGGAGGTCGTGTTGCCGGTGTTACCATTGGGGTCGCCCATGGAAGCGCGCGGGGTTTTGCCGTCGCCGCCGGTTACACGCATGTTGGTCGGGTCGTCCATCCAGGAGTTGCACTCCAAGTCAACAGGATTGTTGTCCTTGTCCCTTACCTGCACAGTGCGCGGGTACTGTATAGATTCGTCTATAACGGTGAGCCTTGCACGGTCATCAACAGATTTGAGCTGGTTGTTCCAGGCTGTGCGCATGCTTGTAAGGGGAATTGAGGTGTAGTTGTAAACATCGTTGCCGTAGCTACCGGTGATGAAGAGCGAGAACTCGAATCCCTTGTAGGTAACGGTGTTGGTGATGCCGCCCGTGAATGCGGGGTTCGGGTCGCCGATGATGGTCATGTCTTCGGTGTTGATTTTGCCGTCGCCATTGAGATCCTTGTATTTAATGTCGCCAACCCAAGTACCGTTGGTGCGGCTGATGGGCAGACCTTCGCGCCTCGGCGAATTGAGGAGGTCGTTCATATCCTCATAGATGCCGTCGGTAACGTAGCCGTAGAACTGGTAAAGCGGCTCGCCATTCTGCGAAATACAGATCGGGTCGCCCTGACCGCCCCACTGTGCGTAACCACGGATAGCGTCGTTACCAGAACCGCTCAGGTTGACGAGTTCGTTCTTATTGCGGCTAAACTGGAAGTTGGTGGTCCACTTCAAGCCGTGCTTGTTGATGTTGGTGGTGTTGATGGTGATTTCAAAACCAGAGTTTTTCATCTCGCCAAAGTTGCCCATAGGAGCCTGGATTTTGGTGGCGTCGTTGCCTTCAGTACCCATGTAGGTCGGGAGTTGCTGGCTCATGAGCATGTCTTTGGATGTCTTGGTGTAATATTCAAATACAAACTGGAAACGGTCTTTCATGAAATTCAAGTCGAGACCGATGTTCCAAGATACTTGGGTCTCCCAGGTAACATACGGATTGGGCACACGTGTGGGACGGTAACCCGAACCAAGGAAGTAGCCGCCGCCGTATTGTTCGAGTTGACCAGCCGCCCCCCAAGTAAATGCGGGGATGTTGTCGTTACCAACCTGACCCCAGCCAAGACGGAGGCGACCGCTGTTAACAATGTCCCTCAAATCGTCGAAGAAAGCCTCGTCGGAGAATTTCCACGATGCAGAGAAGGAGTGGAAGTTACCCCAGCGGTTTTCGGGGCCAAAGTTAGACGAACCGTCGCGGCGGTATGTGTAGGTGAGGTTGTAACGACCCTTGAAGCCGTAGAATGCGCGACCGAAGAACGAAACCCTCGAACCCGAACCAAAGCCATAGCCGATAGTGGGGTCGCCTGCGCCAAGTGCGGGGTTCTTGATGTCGTTAGAAGAGAGGCCGGTATTCTTGACGCTCATGTTTTCCCATTCGTATTCGGAAGTTTCCTGACCAATCATGGCTGTAAGGCTATGATCGCCAAAGGTTTTGGTGTAGGTGAGGAAGTTCTTCACCTGCCAGAAACGGTTGTCGTACTTGCCGTCCTGACTTGTGCTCTGATTGTTGAAGTCGGTGGGCGAGAATTTGTACGTAGGCAGGAAGTAATAAGAATTGGTGTTGGCGTTGCTCAACGAATATTCTGTGTGGAGTGTGAGTTCCGGCATGAAATTGATGTCGGCGTAGAGTGTAACGTCGAGGTTGCGGCGGGCAAGTTTGTTGTCGATGATTTCGGCCTTAGCAACGGGGTTCTGGAAACTGCGACCCTCGCCCGAAAGGCTTGCGTAATTGCCTTCCAAGTCGTAAACCGGAATATCAGGAGTCATGTACGATGCCATGGAGATGATGCCGTCCTCGCTGTTGTTCATTACGAGGTAGTCGTGTGAGGTGGCGAAAGAGAAGTTGGTGCCCACCTTCATAAATTTGGTTACTTGGGCGTCGATGTTGCTACGGAAATTGAACCTGTCGAAACTCGTGCCGATGATAGTACCTTCCTGATTGTAATAACCGCCAGAAATATAATACCTTACGGCATCAGTGCCGCCCGACGCGCTCAGATTGTGCGAGTGCATGAAGGCAGTGCGGAAGATGGCGTCCTGCCAGTCGGTACCTTTGCCCAAAAGCCTGTAATCGCCAAACTCGTCGGAATTTTCGGTGTTTTGGGTCTCGGCGTAAAACTCGTTGCGGTACTTGGCGTATTCCTGCAAGTTCATGAGGTCGAGCCTCTTGGCAACAGTCTGCCAGCCAGTGCTTCCGCTGTAATTAAACTGCGCCTTGCCTTTCTTACCCTGCTTGGTGGTGATAAGCACAACGCCGTTGGCAGCGCGCGAACCGTAGATGGCAGTTGCAGAAGCGTCTTTGAGAATCTCCATGCTCTCGATGTCGTCGGGATTGAGGTTGGAGATGCCGGAGAATGTACCTACCGCGCCGTTGCCAAGGCTGAGGCCGTAGTCGTTGCCGCCTTTTACAACGTTTTGCATCGGCACGCCGTCCACAACGTAGAGAGGCTGTGCGTTAGCGGCGTTGAGTGTGGACGCGCCACGAATCTGCACGTTCATACCGCCGCCAGGCTGACCGGAGTTGGCTGTAATCTGCACGCCCGCAGCCTTGCCCTGCAAAGCCTGGTCGATGCCCGAACCTACAAATCCAGCGATGTCGTCTGCGCCCACGGTGATGGACGAACCCGAAACATCGGATTTTTTCATTGTGCCGTAGCCCACTACGACAACCTCGTCAATTTGCTTGGTGTCTTCGGAGAGGGTTACGTTGAAAGTAGTGCCGTTGGAGACGTTGATTTCGATGGTCTCGAAACCGATGTAACTGAACTCCAACACGGCGTTGTCTTTGACGTTCAGGTTGTAAACGCCGTCGATGTCGGAGATAGTGCCGTTGGTAGTGCCTTTCTCTATCACATTGACACCGGGGAGCGTCTGTCCCTGTTCGTCGGTTACTTTGCCACTTACTTGCTTCTGTGCATACGTCGCCACACTGATACATATCAGCGCAAGCAACATAAACAGAGATCGCAACAAGTGAATTGGACGAAATCTTTTCATGTGTTTTGGATGATTTTTTAATTAAACATTATATTAGTAAGTAGTTGGAAAAAATCTCTTTTTGAGAGGTCTTGCCATTAGAGAGACTTGTTGCGATCCACGAGGTCGCAGATGGCCTTTACAGACAGGTCTGAGCGGAAGCCGTCGGCGGGTGTGTTCTTGCAATAGTCTATCAACTGCGCCACAGTGGTGGTGGCTACGTGGAGGCGGGTGTCGGAGGCGGCGTAATATATATATATAGTGCCGTCGTCGTCTTTAATCCAGCCGTTGGAGAATACCACATTGGATACGTCGCCCACACGCTCGCTCATCTTGGGCGCGATGAAGTAGCCGCCCGGCGCGTAGATTACCTTGGAGGGGTCGTCCTTGTCTGTCATAAACATGTAGAGGACGTACCTCAGACCTGCCGCCGTGTTCCTGACGCCGTGGGCGAGGCAGAGCCAGCCTTCGGGAGTTTCGATGGGCGCAGGTCCCATGCCGTTCTTGACTTCCTTGATGGTATGGTAGATTTTGTTGTCGATGATGGGTTCGTCGAACACTTCGGCGTGGGTGATGTCGTCGCAAAGCCCAAAACCAATGCCGCCGCCGCTGCCTACACTTATAAAGCCGTCCTGCGGGCGCGTGTAGAGGGCATATTTGCCATTGATAAACTTGGGGTGCAACACCACGTTGCGCTGCTGTCCCGAATGAGAAACGAGGTCGTCCAGGCGTTCCCAGTTAACGAAGTCTTTGGTGCGGACGATGCCGGCGTTAGCCACGGCAGACATAGTGTCGCCAGGCTCTGCGGCGGGGTCTTTGCGCTCGGTGCAGAAGATGCCGTATATCCATCCGTCTTCGTGCGCGGTAAGGCGCATGTCATAGACGTTGGTGTCGGGGGCGGCGAGTTGCGGGATTACAATAGGCTTCTCCCAGAAACGGAAATTGTCGATGCCGTTGGGACTCTCAGCCACGGCAAAGAAACTCTTGCGATCTGCGCCTTCCACGCGAGCCACCACAAGGTACTTGCCCTGCCATTTGATGGCTCCGGCATTGAATACGGCGTTCATCATAATCCGTTCCATAAGGAAGGGATTGGTCTGCTCGTTGAAGTCGTAACGCCATTCGAGCGGCGTGTGTGCTGCTGTCAGCACGGGGAATTTATAACGTGTATAAATTCCGTTAGACAATTCCTCTGGTTCGTTTTTGCGCGAGAGGAGTGCGTCATGGTTTTGTCTAAGTTGCGATAGTCTTTCTTTAAATGTCATGTTCAAAAAATTTTTTAATTATTCTCAAATGTTTTTTACCAAAATATGATGTTATTGTGCGGATTTTTTACTCTTAAAAACGTTGCTAATTTACTAAGTCTTTACGAAAAATTTTTACGAAATTGTAACATTTTTGTTTTAATTTGTAACATTTTCTATCTCATTTGAAACATTTTTAGGTTGTCGTCAATAGCGATTTTAGGTGTTAATGTATTGATTGTCAAAGATATGCAATTATTTTATATCTTCTAAAAATATTACATCGTCGCATTTGGCAGCATCTTGCCACCACGAAAGTTTTGCGTGGTCAGATTTGTTGAGGTCTTTGAGATTGTATGTGTACCACGGCATAAAATAGGAATATTTGCCGCCGTTTTTGAAGATGTCGGAGATGTTGGCAATGCCGCCGTTTTCGCCGAGTGCAATCATCTTGTTTGGCCAAAATTGCTTGATTGTTTCAAATTCGGTGATGCTCGCCGATGCCTTAGCCTTGTTGTAATTGTCGCGGGCTATGATGTCAACGTACTGGTCGCCGGGATACCAATTGGAATCGTCCTTGCAGTACCAATGTTCGGAGCCGTCGCTGCCAACGCCAATTTGAGTAGTCCACACCCAAATCAGATTGTCGAGACCTTTTGCCTTGAAATAGTCGAACATATAGACCCACAATTTTTTGTAAGCCTCTGCGCCGTCCTTGCCCCACCAAAACCAAGCGTCGCTGTCCTTGCCGCTGATTGTGGCGTTGCCGCTGCCTTCATGAAACGGTCGCCAAACCACGGGGATGCCCTCCGCCTTGTATTTGAGCAATACTTCGGCTGCGCAATCGAAGGAATAATTGAGAAAGTCGTTTTCCCACGTGCCGTCTTTAACGGCGTTTTTGGCGGAGAAATACACCTGTGCGCCCCATGCCTTGTTTTGGTCGTTTACTTCGTCTTTGGCGGCGTATGCCTCCTGTGTAGGCACGTTCAAATGCCAGCAAGCCGACACGATGCCGCCCTGTTCCCAAAGGTTTTTGTAGTACGAAATATCCTGATAGACAGAATTTTGCTCCCAAGTGGAACGGTCGGCGGTGAGGGTTACAAAACAGAAGTCGAAGGTCTGCATCATTGGCGTTTTGCCAGTGGCGGCTTTTACCAATGCGGCTTCGCTCTGTTCTACCGATACATTAGCCATCGAGCCTGAGATTATCTTCTTGCCGTAGTTGTCGTAGAGAAACTTGTAAAGCGTCTGCACGGCGGGGTTGGCGGAGTTGATGGCAGTTTCGGAAATTGTGGTGTCTCGTGGCGTGGGTTCAGAAGGATTGTCGGGAACGACGGGCTGAGGGTCGTCTTTTCCCTGCTTACTATCTGGAATCGCCACCACGTCGGGATTATTCGACGAGTCTTGCTTGCTGTTGTCGTCATCGTTGCCGCATGATGCAAGGTTCAGCGACATGGCAAGCCATGGAACAAAAAATAAAATGTTTCTCATAGTGCTTTATTTTAATGGATATAAAAACAGTATTTCTATTTACAAATCTAACAATTATATTCAATCCAACCATAAAAACATTTATTCCACCTCAAAACCTATCAGCGAAATATCGTCGGTCTGTGGCAAATCGCCCTTCCAATCGAAGATGAGGTCTTCGATGGCTACCTTTTGCTCGGCGAATGGCATTGGCGAAAATTCGAGCAACTTTGCACGGAAATTCTGAATCATCAGGCGACGTTTTTGGTCGCCACCAGTCTGGTCGCTGCATCCGTCGGAAAACATATATACCTTGTCGCCTTTTTGGAAATTGATGTTCACGGGCGTAAATTTGCCTTCCTTTCTGAAATGTCCTATCGGTATGTTGTCGCCCTTGATGGTAAACACTTCGCCGTCCCTAATCATCACCATCGGGCGATGTGCGCCGGAGAAGTAGCCGTTGCGAGTTACCTTATTGTATATAAGGAGTGCAACGTCCATGCCGTCGGTGCGCTGTTCGCCTTCCTGGTCGAGACCAAGGGCAGACGAAACCTTGTCCTTCAAATGCGAGAGGATTTCGTCGGGCATCAGTTCGTGTTCGCCGTATTGCAGGAGCAACTGCGTCAAGAACGAAATGCCCATGCTCGCAAGCATCGCACCCGGTACGCCATGCCCTGTGCAGTCGCCAAGGCATACTACAAGCGTATCGCCAATCTTGCGGGTAAAGTAGAAGTCGCCACCAACGATGTTTTTCGGGTAATAGACTACGCAGAAGTTTTGGAACATATCCTTGGTGGGTTCCACAGCCTGGAGCATCGCGCTCTGGAGACGGCTTGCGTATGTGATGCCGGAGGTGAGTTGGTCGTGGGCTTCCTGTACTTCCTTTTTCTGTTCGGCAAGGTCTTCGTTGATGGCGGTGAGTTCCTCGTTGAGCATGAGGACGTTCTCATGCTGCGCGGTGATTTCCTCTTTCTGTTGGAGGAGGGTTTCGTTTTGCACCATCATCTCCTCGCGGCTCTGCTTGAGATCGGCGTTGAGGCTGGCGAGGTTGTCTTTTTGCGCAAAGAATACCTCCATCATCTTGGAAATCACGCCAAACTCGTTGGTCTCGGTTTTTAAAGGCTGTATTTTGTCGGTCTTGCCAGAGTCGAAACTTGCAGCGATGTTGTGCAGCGGGCGCGTTATCTTTACCGTGGAGTAGCGCATTATCGCCATCACTATCAGAAGGCTCATAAGCGACACAAGCAAGAATATCGTGATAAAACGCTTAAACATGCCCACCACCGAATTGGTAAATACAAAGTAGATGTAGGCCTCGGCGTTGTTTTTATAACCTTTCATTTCCTTCACAATCAAGTAGTTAGGGAAAGCAAAATCTTCGGTGCGCTTGATTTCGTTTTCGGAAAACACGAGTCCAATGCTTTCGTTGCCGATGGCATGTTGGTATTCCGTCAGGATTTCGCATGAAATCTTTTTGACCATGAAGAGGTAGCCTTTGGCTTTTTCCTCGCGGGTAATCATATCTGCCGCGCTCACGATGGCGGCTCCGTGGTATTCGTAGAGCGAGTTGCCAACCTTCCTGTAAAAATCTATGAAATGCTTTTCGCCCATCAACGCGGGGATGCTGATGCCGTCAAAATCGTAAAACTCAATATCCTTGCTCTCCTCCACCTTGCGTTGATACGCCACCGCGCCCGTGGTGTCGAACACGCACACGCACGTAGCGTCGTAATTTTCGAGCATGTATCCGATGTTGTTGAGGAGCCATTCTTCATTGGAGCCGTTGATAAAACTTGCAATGAACTCGTCCCATGCCGAATTGTCGCGCACGATGTTGGAATATTGCTTGGAATAGACGTCCATTATCCTGTTGACAAGCACGGTGCGATCGCCCTGAGCGAGATTCTCCACGTCGTGCTGAAGCCTGTGCTGCATTATATAATAGAACACAAGACCAAGCGCCATAACCGTCATGCCGATTATGGCGACCTTCATTAAGCCCGATTTGACTGTTGTCTGTTTCATAGTATGCTAATTGACGCACTTATTAGCGGCACAAATTTAAGACCATTTTAAACACGCCAAAGATAAAAAATTTTTGCCTAACAATGTACTCCCATGTACCAATTTTTTTGAGAATTAAGTAAAATGATTATTTTGTATAGTAAATCTTCACTTTTAACAATAAATTAAACATTTTTATATAATTTTGCAGCGCGAAAAAAATTAAAAAAAAAGTAAACGCAATTATAAACAAATTATGAATAGAAGAATAGCACTATTTCTTTTGCTATTGTTTTTTGGGCTGAGTAACGCATTGGCTCAGAGGACGATAACAGGTAAAGTAACAGGAAGCGACGGCGACCCGATTTTGGGCGCGACCATCGCAATCAAAAACACCACGATTGGTACTATCACCGGTCTCGATGGCAAGTACCACCTTACAATTCCCGCTAATGTAACGAGCGACACCATCACAATCTCGTACATTGGCAAACTCACCGTAGTAGAAGCCCTCAACGGGCGCACCTCTTTTGATGCAGTGATGCAGGACGACGACATAGCCGTAGAGGAGGTTGTAGTAACGTCCCTCGGCATCAAGAAGAATGCCAAAGCTCTTGGCTACGCAGTACAGGAGGTGAAATCTGAAGAACTCACCCGCGCCGCCTCGTCGGACCTCAGCCGCGCATTGCAGGGCAAGGTTGCTGGCGTGGACATCAAGGTATCAAGCGGTATGCCCGGCGCGTCGGCACAGTTTGTAATACGTGGTTCGCGCTCCTTCACCGGCAACAACGCGCCTTTGTATGTAGTGGACGGAATGCCGATAGCATCTGGAGCCAACAGCACTGACCAAAGCGTTACTGGATCCGACTACACCAACCGTTCGCTCGACATCAACCCCAACGACATCGAGAGCATCAACGTGCTCAAAGGTCAGGCAGCGGCAGCATTGTACGGCATCCGCGCATCCAACGGCGTTGTGGTAATCACCACCAAGAGCGGCAAGGGCGGCGAAAAGGGCAAGATGGTAGTTACCATCTCCGAAAACATCAGTTTCGACAAAATCTCCCGCCATCCTGAATACCAGAATACCTACGCCCAAGGTAGTGGCGGCGAGTTTATTCCCAATACTTCGATGGCATGGGGTCCCAAAATCACCGACCTGCCCGACGACCCCACTTACGGCGGCAACACCGACAACCAATACACTCAGGAACTGGGCAAGCATCCGGGACAGTATTACGTGCCGCAACGCGCCAAGGCTGGTCTCGACCCCTGGGCAACACCCGACACTTACGACAACTTCGGCGACTATTTCCGCACTGGCGTTACATACAACACCAATGCAAGGGTAAGCCAAAACACCGACCAAGGCCACTACTCTTTTAGCCTCAGCAACACCACTCAGGACGGCATCGCTCTCAATACCGGCATGAAGCGTTGGACGGGCAACGGCTCAGCCGAAAAGAAGATGGGCAAGTATTTCACGAGCGGTTTCAGCGCAAACTACTCCAACGTAAACGTCGATAAACTCACCGGCGCAAACGACGGCTCGTTGCAGGGCATCATGATGGCTCCCACAAGTTACGACCTCAAAGGCATCCCCTACTGCGAGCCGGGCGACCCGTATTCGCAGGTTCACTTCCGCTCCGTAACATTCGACAACCCCTACTGGGTGGCTGAAAACAACACCTTCAACGAGGAGACCAACCGCTTCTTCGGAAACGGCAACCTCGCCTTCAACATGGATCTGACCCCCTCGTTGAAAATCAACGCCAAGTATCAGATTGGTATGGACTACTACACCACACATTTTCAGGACATTTTTGGCTACGGCAGCAAGGGTCAACAAGGCGTAATCGAAGATTCTGGCGAGACCGATGCTACACTCAACCAACTCATTACGGCAGGCATCGACTGGAAAATAAGCGACAAGATGAATTTCGGCGTATCGGTAGGCAACGAGTTTACCCACGAGCGATACAAATCATACGACGAGTACGGCGAGAAGTTCAACTTCGGTGGCTGGAACCACATCAAGAACCTCTCCGGCTCTCCCCAAGTGTCAGAAACACAAGCTCAAGAACGCACAATAGGTTTCTTCTACAACATTTCTTGGGACTACAACAGCTTGATATTCCTCAACACCACGGGTCGCTGCGACAAGGTTTCTACAATGCCGCGCAACAACCGCACGTTCTTCTACCCGTCGGTATCGGCAAGTTTTGTGGCAACGGCATTGGAAGCACTCAGCGACATCAATTGGCTTTCGTTTGCAAAACTCCGCTTCTCGTTTGCACAGGTGGGACAGCCTGGACAATATTATGAGGCTTACTACTACACGCCAGCATACGGCAACGGCATGTGGGGTGGCCAGCCTATTACATACCCCATCAACGGCACCAAGGCTTACACACAGTATTACACCCTCTACGACGAGAACCTCAAGCCCCAGAACACCGTCAACTACGAAATCGGCCTCGACATGAGATTCCTCAACAGCCGCATCGGATTCGACTACACCTACTCTCGCCAGAATGTAAAGGATCAGATTTTTGACGTTCCGCTGGCTGCATCCACAGGTTTCAGCGAGATCACGATGAACGCGGGCAAGGTACACACCAACACTCACGAACTCGTAGTATATACCACGCCCATCAGAACCAAAGAGTGGGAATGGAACGTCAACCTCAACTACACCCACATGGTCAACATGGTAGATGAACTTGCAGATGGTGTAGAGAGCATCTTCCTTGGCGGCTTCGCAGATCCGCAAGTGCGCCTTAGCGCGGGCGACGAGATGCCGGTAATCTACGGTACATCTTTCGCAAGGGACGAGCAGGGACGCATCTTGGTGGACGAAGACCCGTCGTCGCTCACATACGGCATGCCCATGTCGGCGCCCGAAAAGGTTTTGGCAAAAGTTGCGCCCGACTTCATCGCCGGTGTCAACACAGACGTTACCTACAAGGGCATCACCCTCAGCGCAACATTTGAATGGAAGCAGGGCGGACACATGTACCACGGCTCCAACCGCTGCCTCGACATGTACGGCGTATCTGCCGTGTCGGAAGACCGCACCTCCACCTTCGTCTTCGACGGCTACAAGTCCAACGGCGAGCCTAACGACATCGTGCGCGGCGGCGTCAACGACCCCGACGCTTACCAGACGTTGTATTCGGACGTTTTGGGCGACATTTCGGAAGGCTTCATCTATGGCAACTCCTTTGTCAAGATGCGCGAACTCGCTTTGAGTTACCATCTGCCCAAGACATGGATTCCCAAAGTGGATGTGTCGCTGTCGGCATTTGCCCGCAACCTCCTCCTTTGGAGCGAACTCGACAACTTCGACCCCGAAGCATCGCAGGGTACTGGCAACATGACCGGCGGTTTCGAGCGTTTTTCGATGCCCCAGACCAAAAGTTTCGGCTTTGGCATAGAGGTTAAATTCTAATCAGAAAAAAATTTTTGAGATGAAAAAACATACAAGCATAATAGTTTTGTCGGCACTCTGCTTGGCTTTTGGCTCTTGCAGCGACGACAAGATGGACGAAATCAACGAAAACAAGAACAACCCGACCCAGATGGCGTCCAAGTTCATCCTCACGGACGTGATGACATCATCGGCTTTCGACTGCGTAGGCGCAGACCTCGCTTTCTACGCATCGATGTACATTGAGTACAACGTGGGCATCTTCAACCAATACTACCAGGCTGAACTTAGGAACAACCAGCCCACGCAGAGCAGCACCTACGGCAACCAGTGGGCGCAACTCTACACAAACCTCGCCCACCTCAAAGACTGCATCCAGAAGTGCCAGGAGGGCGGCCCGGAACCCGACAACTACCACGGCCTCGGCATTGCGCAGATAATGACCGCATACGACCTCGCATTGCTCACCGACCTCTTTGGCGATGTGCCGTGGACGGAGGCTTTGCAACCGGGCAAAATCTACGCGCCAATACTCGACTCGCAGGAATCTATCTACAAGGCGATATTCGACTACCTCGATTCCGCCATCGAGAATCTTGGCAAGGAATGTAAATACACCATGGAAAACCAGGACTTGTATTACGGCGGCAAAACACAAAACTGGATCAAATTTGCCAACGGTCTCAAAGCGCGCTACACAATGCGTCTGCTCAAACGCTCCGCCGACCAGAACGCCGACCTCAACAAGGTGATAGAATACGCCAACAAGTCGTTTGCAAGTGCTGACGAAGAGGCAAAATTCAACCATTACGACGGCGTAAACGCCACAAGCCCGTATTACCAATTCTACATCGACCGCAACTATTTTGGTTCGAGCAAGAGCCTCTACTCGCTGCTCGACGCCAAGGCAGACCCGCGCATCGATATCTACTTCAAGGAAAACAAGAACGGCACTTTTGAACTCGCAGAAAACGGCCGTCCCACGCAACAGCAGGACTACTACGGTATTTCGGGCATCAGCAAGCCCGACGCTCCTACCTTCCTGCTCAGCTACCACGAGATAGAGTTTCTCAAAGCCGAGGCATACTCCCGCCTTGGCAAATACACAGAGGCTCAGGATGCTTGTGCAAAGGCCATCACAGCCGCTTGCAAGAAGAAGAATGTTAACGTAGCCGACGACAAAATTGAGGATTACGTTACCAAAATCACAAAAGCCATGAACGGCGACAACGCGCTCAAAGAAGTTGCCATCCAGAAATACCTCGCCTTCTACGAGGAAGAGGCTGTGGAGGCATACAACGACATCCGCCGTTGGAAGGCTCTTGGCGAGACTCCTATCACATTTGCACACCCGCAGGCCGACAAGTTCCCCGTGCGCTTTGCATACGGCGACGGCGACGTTACCGCCAATCCAAACGTTTTCAAAGCCTACGAAGCCATCGATGTTTTCAATGACAACGTATGGTGGGCGGGCGGTTCGCGCTAATTTGTTTAACTGATAAAAAAAACATTAGAAATTATGAAATATTATTCAGCAATAGCCGCATTGATTCTTGTGCTGGGCATCGCAATCGCTTGCGAGGACACCAACGACGACCCCGTAAAGCAGCGCGGCGCCAACGTAGTGCCGGTGATAGAGTTTAACTCCGCGCCGGTATTCACCACCAACTTGAATGAAAGTTTTGTTGATTTCACCGTGTCGCTCAGCGATGGCGAGACTGCCGAGGGCGGCAGCATCGAGGTACTCGTTAATGGCGAGAAACCCACCATCGTACAGGAAATTTCGTCGTTTCCGGCGCAGGTACACCTCGCCGCCACCGACATCATCTCCAAGATGGGCATCAACGCCGACACGATAGAGACGAGCGACGTGTTCTCCTTCTTTGTGCTTACCAAGAAGAACGGCGTAACCACCCGCAGCATCGCCGCCGCCAATATCAAGATTGTATGCGCATACAGTGCCAAACTCGCTCAGGGTCCCTACCATGTAGTGAGCGAGAGTTGGGAGGCAGAAGGCAACGTTACACTCGTAGTAGATGCTCAAGACAAGTACAAAATCAAAGTTGTGGGTTTTGAAACCATCGACGGTGTTTCGGGCAAAGACGATGTAGTGTTTCAGATCGACCCGGATGCATATACCCTCGACACCAAGGCATTCGTAATGTCGTCCGACCTGGCGCAGGATTGGGGCGACGACTATGCCGGCTACACCAATTACTCCTACGAAATCGTAAAAGGCGAGTACAATTCGTGCGACGGCTCGTATCTCGTAACCTTCAAGATTTACTGCGACCTCGGCAATTTTGGCAACTACGACTTCGTATTCACCCCCGGTGCCGCCGATGATGAAGAAGAAGAGGTAGAAGAAGAAGGCAACGAGGAAGAAGAAGGCAAGTAGCCAATCCTTAAACACAACTCATGTGAATAAAAAAACACCACTCTGACGGCGGAAATATTTGCCGGACGAGTGGTGTTTTTTTTACTACTCATTAACAACAATCCCCACCATTATCATATCGTCTGTCTGTTCGTTGACGCCGCGCCAATCGTCTATCATCGACAACACCTCCGCTTTCTGTTGTTCGGCGGGGTGGTCGTAGATGTTGCAGAGGAGTTCGCGGAGGCGTTTGGGCTTCAACTTGGAAAACTTGCCCGGCTCACGCTCGCCAAATTGGTCGGTAATGCCGTCGCTAAACAGGTAAACGCGGTCGCCAGATTGTATGTCAATTTCGTGATTGGTGAAGTCAGAATCGCGGTCGTGATCCACGGCAACGGGCATCTTGTCTGCCTTATATTCAGTGAGTTGCCCGCCGTTAACAATCCACAGCGGACGGTACGCGCCGGCGTATGAGAGTTTAGAATTGGCGGTGTCAAAAATGCAGACGGCAATGTCCATGCCGTCGTGGATGTCCTCGTTGTTGATGCTGCCGCGAGTGAGCGATTTAACGATGCGGTTGCGAAGTTTGGTAAGCACCTCAGCGGCGTTAACGTGGTTGCGGTCTATACGCGCCACGATGCTGTTGAGAAAACTGATGCCAAGCATCGAGAGAGACGCGCCCGGAATACCATGCCCCGTGCAGTCTGCCACGGCAACGAATTTGAGACCGCCAGCCTCCGTGCCCCAATAAAAATCGCCGCTCACCTCCTCCAACGGCCGCCAAAGCACAAAAATATTTTTGAAAATGCTTTTCATCTTTTCCTGCGACGGCATCAGCGACGCTTGGAATCGGCTTGCAATATCCAAGTTGATAATGATGCGGATATTGATGGAGGCAAGTTTGTTGCGCTGACGCTTCATCTCAACCGTCTGACGGCTAATGAGTTCGCTCTGTTTTTGCGCCTCGTTCATCAGGGCGTGGAGTTCCTCGTTGGCGGCCTCGATTTCGGCGGTCTGTTCGCGGAGGAGGATGCTGTACTGTTTGTTTTTGACGTTTTGGTAAGAAAACAGCGCAATCATCGCGGCGGCAAAAACCAGGAAAACAATTATTATCGCCCTCAAAAAAGTAAGTTGCGCCTTGGTGATTTCAAAATTTCTTTCGCGGTTTTTGGCGGAGCGGTATAGGGACGCGAGTTGGTCTTCAAGAGCCTTGGCATTGTTAAGTTTTGAAATCCCAAGCGCGAACTCCGTGATGTAAATCTTTTTGCGCTCCCTCTCGATGCGGTCACTGAGGTCGAGGAGGCCTTTGAAATCGTTGTTGTAATCATAATAATGCAAAAAAGCCCTGTTGAGCAACATCAGAGTAACATTTGAGAGATTTTCCTTTTGGATTTTTTGTTGGAACATTTGCAGAGCCGACACATAGTTGCCCGAAAACATCTTATGCTCCGCACGTGCTATTTCATAAAGGTCGTCGTCGGCATGGTAGCCGTTTTGCTCTACTACCCTCATTCCCATGTTGTAATAATAATAACTACTATCCACATAGTCCCAATTAGAAGAGGCAATATGCAAGTCGTTGTATATCAGCGACAACATCGCACAACATTTGATAATGAAAACTTCGTCGCTACCTTCTTTCTGGATATTGAGTGCTTTGAGAAAATAATCCTTTGCAAGCAGTTGACTGCCATTGCTGGTGCGGATTGAATAGAGGTTGAGATTAAGACCGAGATAATAATAATCGCGTCCAATGCCGCGCTGGTTGTCCACCTCGAGGTCGTTGTGCAAAGCACGGTCGAGATACTCCATGGCGGGCTTGTATTGCTGAAATTCTGTGCAAGATTTGCCAATAGTCCTATATATGAGGGCTGCGCTCGCAAGGTCGTGGTGTTCGTCAAACAACTTGATCGCCTGCAACTTGCAGTTGATACCCTCCTCAAATTTGCCCATGCCGATATAAGCGTCGCCGGTGCCGGAGAGCATCATCGCCTGTCCTACCACATTGCCCTGAGCCTCGTAGATGTCGCCCGCCTCGCGGAAGTATTTGGACGTGAGGGAGAAACTACCAATGGTGTTATAATACCACGCGATAACCTCGCACGACGCCGCCACATATTCTGGATTATTGTGGCGTTTGGCAAGATAATAGGCAGACAGGGCGTATTTGATTATGGTATCCATCTCCACGCATTTGCGCGAGAGGAGATAATGGGCTTTGATTATTTGGTTGACGTCGGTCAATGACGGCAACAACGCACGGATGCTATCCTCCTCGCGTGAGGGTAGCACCTCCTGGGCGTTGGCGGCGACGCTACTCAATAGCAACATCACCGTCAATGCAACCGCCGTTGCTATGCTGACCAACAATTTCATCGCCACAAATTTTAAAGTGGCAAATTAATAATATTTTTTTGAATCTCCGCTCCCAATTTAAATTTTTTTCTCGTTAGGATTGTGCTTGTACTTGAATATCAGTGCGAAAGCCACTGCCAAAACCAACGCATACGCCGCAAAAATGTACCACGACTGCGACCATCCCGCCCAACGGAGCATCGGTTCGGTTTCGGAGATGGAATTTACATTGGCGTTGATAACAGCCTGAGCCGCAAGCGTTCCCACAGTTGCGCCAATGCCGTTGGTCATCAGCATAAAGAGACCTTGCGCCGACGAACGGAGTTTGGAGTCGGTGGTTTCGTTTACGTACAAAGAGCCGGAGATGTTGAAAAAGTCGAAGGCAACGCCATACACTATGCAACTAAGCACAAACAGCCACACACCGCTGCCCGGGTCGCCAAGACCAAAGAACGAAAATCTCAGCACCCATGCAATCATGGCAATCATCATCACCTTTTTGATGCCGAGCCTTTTCATAAAAAACGGTATCAGGAGGATGCAAAGCGTTTCGGAAATTTGCGACAACGAAATCAAAATGTTGGCATGCTGTACGCCAAATGTGTCGGCAAACTCCCCTATCGCCGCAAAACTCGTGATGAACGGATTGGCAAAACTGTTGGTGATTTGCAAGCACATGCCAATAAGAGCCGAGAAAATCATAAACACCGCCATCTTGCTGTCTTTCAGCAATTTGAAAGCGTCGAGACCCAGAAGTTCAATCCAAGATTTTTTGTCGGCGGTCGAATTGTTGATTTTACATTCGGGCAGCGAGAAGGCATACAATCCTATCAACAGCCCAAGCACGCCGCTCACGAGAAATTGACGGGCGTTGTCTTGGAATCCCATCAAATCCACCACCCACATACTTACAATGAAACCAACCGTGCCAAAAGTTCTTATCGGCGGGAAACTCTTGACAGTATCCAATCCGTTGACTTCCAGCGCATTGTAAGCCACCGAATACGACAGCGACAGCGACGGCATATAGAACGCAATCGCCAAGAAATACAGCGGATACATCACCGACATCTCAGCCGCCGCGCCCGCATTAACGCCATAAAGGCCGAGCGTTATCATCGCCGCCGCCGAAATCAGATGGCAAATGCCGTATGTCTTCTGCGCCTGTATAAAACGGTCGGCTATGATACCCACTATCGCCGGCATAAACAGCGACGCGATGCCCTGCGCCGAATAGAATATGCCGATGCTGTCGGCGTGTCCTATCGTGGCGAGGTACGTCCCCATGCACGTAAGGTACGCGCCCCAAACTGCAAATTGCAGAAAATTCATTATTATCAGTCTAACTTTCATTTTGTTTTGTAGTCTATGTGTTAATTGTTTAATATTTGTTTTTTAGCAAAAACATTCACCTGATTAGCAAAAATGCTCCCACGACGAGCCTATCGGCATAGTTCCAAAACCGTTTTCGATGTAATTGACGTGCTGCGGGTCGCCGCAGACAATGCGCCCGACGGCATACAAAGCCGTGCCAAAACGTTTTTGGTATTCGACGTTCAAATCGGCAAAATGTTTAGAATCCACCGTAACCAGCAACTCGTAATCCTCGCCGCCGTGGAGGGCGTAGTGGTAGAGTTTGGACGGCGAATTGCCATATTTCTGTTGCAGGAGCGGACTTGTGGGCAGTTTGTCGAGTTCGATGTCTGCCGACACGCCAGACCTTTCGAGTATATGCTTGATGTCGGAGGCAAGTCCGTCAGACAAGTCCATCATCGAATGTACATATTTGCACCGCGCCAAAAACTTTCCCTCCTCTATGCGCGACGTGGGGTGCAAATGTCGTCTGATAAGAGCATTCGCGGTAGAATCGCGCTCCTTGTCGGGTGCCAAAATGTATTCGAGACCCGCGCCCGAATCGCCAAGCGCACCCGTAACGCACACAATGTCGCCGGGCTGCGAATTGGCACGGGAAACTGTGATATTGCCGTCCCTAATGCCTATCACACAGATATTTATGATGATGCCTTGCTTAGACAGCGTAGTGTCGCCGCCAAGCAAGGGACAGTGGAATTGTTGCGCCAAACCGTTGAACCCGTCCGCAAAACTATCTAAAAAATCCACATCTGCATCCTCCGGCAACGCCATCGACAGAAACGCGCCGCAAGGCTCCGCACCCGCCGCCGCAAGGTCGCTGAGATTGACCGCCAACGCCTTGTATCCGAGGTCGTTGCCGGAGATTTCGCTGGTTAAAAAATGTACGCCCTCCACCAAAAGGTCGGTGCTGATGGCGTATTGTCTGCCGTCAGGCGCGGGGATTATGGCGCAGTCGTCGCCTATGCCTACAACCCCTTCGGGCAGCGTCTGGTGGCAGCGCGATGCGAGCCGCGATATAAATCCAAATTCTCCTATGTCCTTAATTTTCATTTTGTTCGTTAAGTTTTTGGTCAATTTCGTTGCAGATGGCGGCGATGTCGGGATGGTCGCCGATGGTGATTGTTGCAGCCGACGGATTGTCTAAGATAATTGCCTTAATATCAGGCACAACCGCAGACTTAGCGTCGGTGATTATGATGTCGTAATGCTCAAAATAGTCGGATTTTGGCTGAGAGCAAGAGCCATCGTCATATACACGGACGCAGCGGTATTTGGCGCGGGTTTTGGCAAGCATCTCGCCAAGGAGTATGTTGCTGTAACTATCTGACGTAGCCACAATTGCAGTGTAATCCTGCCAATTGTACTGCACTTGGTTTTCGGCGGCTATCTGCCCCGCCTTAATAAAAGGCATGCTGAAACTTACCTTGGTGCCCTTGCCAATGCCCGACACTATCCATATCTTGCCGCCCATCAATTCCACGAGAGCCTTGCAGATATTGAGTCCGAGACCTGTCTGCCGCTTGTACTTAGCCCTGATGTACGGCGGCGGCGCCGACTGTTCGCTGAGCGGCAAAAAAATCGTCTGCAAAGCCTCTTCGGGTATTCCTAAGCCAGTGTCGGTGATGCTTATCAGAAGTTCGGAGTCAGACTGCCGCACACACTCCACCGTTATCTGCCCCATGCTGGTAAATATGTACGAATTGGTGAGCAACAGATTAACAATGCGGCGGAAGTGCTGCATATCCGCCTTGATGATTTTTTCGTCTGGCTTCAGGCGGAAGTCGCGCTGAAGAAGTATGTTCTTTTTGAGCAAATAGATGTTGCGCGAATTGTGGTAGTCGCAGATTTCGTTTAGAACGTCCTCGATGTTTTCGATGGAGAGGGTCAGTTTTGTAAAACCTTTGGCAAGCGAATTGGCGTCGATGAGGTCGGCGGACACAGTTTTGAGAAACTCCGACGAATGTAGCAACTGGTCTATCGCCATGTTTTTGATAGCGTCGTCTTGCGGATGGTCTTGAAGCATAGTAACATATTGCGTTATGCTATCCACGACGGGCGTCATTTCGCTGCAAATGTTAGAGACCGCGCTCATCTGTTTAGACGCCGCCTCATTTACAGTTTTTTTTGCGTCGGCAATTTCTGCGTTGGCTTGTATGAGCCGTTGCTTGCAGATGTCGAGTTCTTTTTTGAGGGTGTTAACTTGTATGGTCTGTTCGCGGATAAATTTTTGATTGTGCTTGGAGAGTTCTTTGTGGAGGTGCGAGTTGGTAACGTTTCTCGTAACGCACACAAACCCCGACGACCTGTGTGTAGCGGGATCGATGATGCTCATGCAGCGCGTGTCGCAATATACATTTTGCCCCTGTTTGTGGCGGAGGATTATTTCCTGCCTGAAAAAAGCGGTGTCGGGATTGTCGCAGTTGCTGCCGTAGTCTGTTAACAACTTGACAGACTGCACGTCGTCCACAAAAAAATGCGGCATCCTGCCTATGAGTTCCTCGCGGTCGTAGCCGAGGGTCTGCGTTACATTGTCCGACACGTATGTTACCACGCCCGATGTGTCAAACTCCCAAAAAATGTCGTCGTTGCATAGAATCAGTTTGTAATATTTGTCTTCAAGTTGCTTGTACTGCCGCGAGATGTCATGTCGGTTGATTTGCATGGCAAGCACAACGCCCGCCAGCACTGTTGCCACTGTCATTTCTCCTAACAGAGCCATTGCGTAATCGCCTACGGTGGACATAGACGGGTTTACAATACATACGCATATCATCATCACCGACTGTGTAAAAATGCCAGCCGATGCTATCGCTCCTATGGACTTGCACCCCTGCCAATGGCGCGAATCGTCGCAAAGCAATACGCCCGTGGCTCCGGCGGCAACAGTGTATGTACATTCGGCTATCAGTGCGGAGGGGGTCAAAACTCCAAATCCTTGGAAAATAGCGGTTAACGTAGCCATTACAGTGGCGATGGTGGCGGGAATCTTGCCATAGAAAAGCCCGCACAGGCAAAGCATCACCGTCCTAAAATCAAATACAATGTCCCCTTGCCGTATTTTGCAATACATAAGCCCAATAGCCATCACCCCAAGCAACCCGCCCGCCAAATATTGCTGCGATTGGCGGACGGTCTCCCTGGGACGCTTGGCGTATATATTGAAGCCGATGCAGAATAGCGTCAACAAAGCGATGCTATTGAGCATACACATAGGCGCGGATGAAAACATAGTATTGATTATTAAGGTGTTAATCGGGTGCAGAACCCCTCATTCCCCTATACTTCCGGGAAAAATTTGCGGTCGCCGTCGGTCTCCACTTCAAATTTGAACACGGTCTTCTGGCAGTAATTCTGTCCGGGGCGAAGAATGGTGTCGGGGAAGTTGGGCTTGTTGGGCGAATCGGGGAAAAACTGCGTCTCAAAACAGCACGCACTCTGCCTCGTAACGAGCTTGCCGGTCTTGGTGGTAAGTGTGCCGTCGAGCCAGTTGCCGGTGTAAAACTGCATACCGGGCGACGTGGTGAACACCTTCATAATACGTCCGCTCTCCGGGTCTTCCACTTCGGCGGCGAGGTTGAGTTCGCCATTGCCCTTGCTGTTGAGTACAAAATTGTGGTCGTAATAGAAATCCTTGATGGTTTTCAGGCGGCGGAATTGCTTGAAATCGTACACCGTGCCGTCCACCGGTGCGAGGACACCCGTCGGGATGCAGTCGTCGGTGATTTCGGTGATAGAATTGGCGTTGATGAGTATCGCATAATCGGCGATGGCAGGTGTCTTAAAATCGCCGCTGAGGTTGAAGTATGCGTGTTGTGTGAGGTTTACGGGCGTAGCCTTGTCGGTGGTAGCCTGATAGTGGATGGAGAGTTCGTTGTTCTCCGTAACGCGGTAAGTAACTGTGGCAGTGAGGTTTCCGGGGAAGTTTTCTTCGCCGTCGGGACTAAAATACTCAAAGGTAATCTGCGCGCCGTTTTGCTCGTCGTCCTTCATCTCCTTCACCGTCCAATCCTTGGTGCTAAATCCGTTGGGACCGCCGTGCAGGGAGTTGGGGCCGTCGTTGGGGTTGAGGGTGTACTCCTTGCCATCGAGGGTGAACTTTGCGCCGCCTATGCGGTTGGCGTACCTGCCCGGCACTACGCCGATGTAGGAAGCGTTGCGGAGGTATTCGTCGTAGTCTTTGAGTTCCACTACAACGTTCTCGATTTTGCCGTTCTTGTCAGGTACGCGGATGCTCGTTACCGTGGCGCCGCGCCTGATGAAGGAGGCTGTCATGCCTTTCTTGTTGCCGATGGTGTAGATTTCCACGCCTTTTGCGGCATCGTAGGTTTCTGTCTTTATCATTGTTATATTAAAGTTTTTGGTATTCAAAATGCGCTATCAAAAATAATGCAAAAACTGTTCCTTGCACAACTTTTGTAGCCTTAAATTATTATCTGTTGACAATGAGACTGTACTTGATTGACGGTTTTCCGTAATGTCCGATGTAGTCTTGGAATGGTGTACGGTAGGTTTTAGCCGACTTTGCCAGCGAGCCAGTGCAGAGTTCAAGAGCCTTGGCAAATAGCGGCTCTTGCTCGTCGCCAAGTTCGTGGCGGTAGATGTCGGGGATTTTGTAGTCTGGTGTAAAACCGTTCGCGAAGTTCATCTCGCCATTGGCATTGTTGCATTGCATCACACTGAGATACACCGCCCATTCGCTGTACGGAATGCCGTCGGGGTCGGAGCCTTCGTGCGCTACGTCGTTGAGGAGGAGATTGCCTGTAAACTTGCCGTAAGTGCGGTCGCCGATAAGGGTAACGGGCATGTATGGCATAAGTCCAGAAATCAACTGTTCGCTCGAGCTTGCAGTATTATTAGAAGTGAGGATGAAGATGCGGCTGAGGTGCAAGTTTGGCAAACCGCTCGCAAAGAATCTCTTGTTGAAGTTTGGGTCATTAGATTCCTGGCGTAATTCTGCGGCAAGTGCCTGGTTGTAGGTGTCTGTCATAAAGAGGTCGCCTTCGTGTCCGTCTGGCACGAGCATCGCCGCGAGGGTGTCGAGGGTGTTTATGTAACCGCCTGTATTGATACGGAGGTCAAGCACGAGGTCTTCTATTTGCTGCGCCTCGAGGCTTTCGATGGCATCGATGACGCCCTTGGTGTCCAGAGTAAAGGAGTCGAAAAGGAAATATCCTATCCTGCGGCCGTCCTTTACGGTAACGGAAGTTTTGAGGATGGGGTCGATGGTCAGATGCCTTTTAGTAATGGCGGGCGATTCGTGGAGTTCGTCTCCATACTCGGTAATGGTCTCGCCATGTTGCTCCTTAACGGAGATTGTACTGTACGTGTAGGTGCAGGTCTTTTGCTTTAGAAGTTCATTGTAATTGGACGTGGTGAGTTGCGTGCCGTTTACCTTGTGGATTACGTATCCGCGCTTGATGCCCGCCTCCTTGGCAGGTGTGCCGTCGTACACATATTCCACGGTGGCAACCACGTTGTCAGAACCCTGTTTTTCGAGGTAGAGTTCGTAATTGATGCCGTCTGATTCGTAGATGTTGTCTAACGATTCGTTGGCCTCGGTGTAATTGTTGATTACCACCGAAAACCTGTCGTCCCTGTGCCTGAAACTCTCAAACAGGTCTTGTGGAGTCTCGTACAAGGAGTAGTCGATGTTGGCTGGCACATTGTTGTTCCACAGGTAATACACGTATGAAACGCTGTGTATAAACTCCCAGACGAGGTACTTGTCGTTGTTGTTGTAGGCTTCTTCATAAGCCTCCTTGGCTCGGCGCGACACAATAACGTCGTCTTTTTCAGCGTAGTCGCATCCTGTGGCCAATAACGCGGCTACCATTGCAGCCGCCAAAGTTATTTTTCTGATGTTCATTTGTCCGTTTTTTTGTGTTGATAACGATTTACAAAGGTACGCAAATTTGTTGTTAGTTGGTGCTAATAAGTACAAATTTTATTTAACTATTGTATTTCGCGCAACGAGCGGTAATTATAATCACCTGATTAGCAATCGTTAATATCAAAAAATAAAAAAATATGAAAAAAAAATCCAAAAAAATTTGTTGGAACCGCAAAAACGTATTACCTTTGCAGCGCAAAAGGGAAACAAGGAAACCCTAAGCAAAAAGTTCTTAGACATAATGCAGCAACAAATTACCTGCGGGAGTAGCTCAGTTGGTAGAGCACAACCTTGCCAAGGTTGGGGTCGCGAGTCCGAGTCTCGTCTCCCGCTCAATAATTTTATTGAAAAACGGTCTCTAGCTCAGTTGGTAGAGCAACTGACTCTTAATCAGTGGGTCCAGGGTTCGATCCCCTGGAGACCGACACAAGTTTCCATAATGAAAAAGTGAGGCGGCAAAGTCAGAAATGAGTTTGCCGTTTTTTTTACACAAAAACGTTTCACTTTATCTTATCTTTGATGGCTACAAGCAAAACTTGATGAACAGATATCAAAGACATATCAGAATACTTTGTGCGCTGATTTTTGCAGCGATAACGGTGTTGGCACCCGTCGCCAAAAACTATCACGTAACCTACCACACGAATACGGAGACAGCAGGCGAGACGATAAGCGAACATTGTGCGCTGTGTTGCCTCGAATTTCCGTCTTTTGAACATAGCGACACCACACCTGCCATCATAGTTGTAATGCGCGACGTGGCAGTGTTTGTACCCTCAATCTTAGGGCATCTTTGCAACAAAACAGTCAATTCGTTAGTAATCAGGGGGCCGCCCGAGGCTTAGCATCTTTTTTACCCTTTTTTTATTGATTCCTACATAACTTAACATCCTATATCACAGATGCTTGCAAAGGCGTATGCTACTGCATTGTGCTGCTGTGTGTGTATGGGCGTGTACGCGCAAGACGTGGAACACGACGCCATCACCATAGAAGACAATGCAACCAAACGCAACCTCCTGACTTCCAAATCAGTAGAGAGTGTTGACAATGAGTTTATAATGGGCAATTTGGGCGGCAGCCTCAGCGAAAGCCTCGAAAAAATCCCCGGACTTTCGTCCATCACGATAGGTTCGTCGCAGGGCAAACCTGTAGTGAGAGGGCTTGGTTTTCAGCGAGTTGCCGTCATCGAAGACAACATCCGCCACGAATCCCAACAATGGGGCAGCGACCACGGACTCGAAGTGGATCAATATTCCGTACTCGAAGCCGAGGTTATCAAAGGCCCTGCATCGTTGGAATACGGTTCGGATGCCGTGGGTGGCGTGTTGCGGCTCAATACCCAAAAAATCCCATCAAAACACACCCTCAAAGGCTGCGTAAATATGACCGCAAAAAGTAGCAACGGATTTTTTGGCGGTTCGGCGGACGTGGAAGGGCGCAAGGAGAAGTTTTTCTTTTCCGTAAGGGCTACTGCGCAAGATTACGCCGATTACAAAGTACCAACCGACTACATCAGCATCTATTCTTATAGGGTGAAACTGAAAGACCACCGTCTCAGGAACACTGCCGGGGCAGAGCGCGATTTTGCGGTGTCGGCGGGCGTTGTTGGCAACAACTATAAACTCCGCGCAAGCATCTCAAACGTCAATTCGGAGGGCGGGATGTTTGCCAACGCGCACGGCCTCGAACCGCGCCGCGTCAACGAAGCCGCCCACGACCGCAACATCCGCGACATTCTTTCGCCGTCTTACAGCGTCAACCACTTGAAAACCGCGCTGCAATTGGACCATTGGACTGCATCGGCGACATTCACCATAAACGCCGCCTATCAGCACAACCACCGCGAAGAATTGAGCGAATACGTAAGCCACGGCTATATGCCAACGCATTGTCCCGAAACGTTGCAAAATCCTGATACAGAATATCTTTACGACAAAGATGTGCTGTCCATCAACGCCGTTGCAACCGTCCCCATAAAGGAAATATTACTCAAAAGCGGCATCAGCGGCGAATATCAGCGCAACGAAATCGGCGGAAGATGTTTTATAATTCCGGCGTTCAGGAGCATGACGGCGGGGGCTTTCTCGTCGTTGGAATACAGGATTTTGGGCGGCACGGTCTTGCAGGCGGGTGTTCGTTATGATGTTGGCAACATCAAGACAGACAGATACTTGGATTGGTTTGCCACGGAAGGCGAATACGTAACGAGGGCAGAAGATTTGGACAGGAATTTTGGCGATTTTACATTTGGCTGCGGTGTCAGCACACGCCACGGCAAGATGAATTACAAACTCAACCTCGCCAAAGGTTTCCGTATGCCAATCGCCAAGGAACTCGCCGCCAATGGTGTCAATTATCATAATTTTAGTTATGAAATTGGCGACCCAAACCTCAAAAGTGAAACCTCGTATCAGGTTGATTTTCAGGTAGATTACTTATCGAGAATGTTTACGGTGTCGATGTCGCCGTTTGTGGGATATTTTGGCAATTACATATTCCTAAACCCCACGCCGCGCTTCGACCGTCTGTATGGCAACGGCAATCAAATCTACAATTATACGCAGTGCAGAGTTTTGAGGTATGGCGGCGAGGTGGAGGCGCGTTTTGTAGCCGACAATAGGTTTGCGCCCTTCCACCACACCAAAATAGAAGTTGCCCTGAGCGGCGAGTTTGTGAAATCGCGGCAGTTGGACGGAGAGAAGAAAGGCTATTCGCTGCCCTTCGCCCCGCCCGCCACAATCGGTATGGAAACCGTCTTCACATACCGCCTCAAAGGCGACAAAGACAAGCCAAGAAAATGTGTTTTTCAGGAATTTTATATAGGAATCGACACGAAAAAAGCCGCAAAAGTTACCGACATCGTACCGCCCGAAAACCGGACAGACGGATATTTCGTGGCGGAATTTTCGGCGGGCTGTTCGGCGGTGGTTTTCGGCAAGGAGGTTTCGTTGTCATCGAGGGTAAAAAATTTGCTCAACACGGTTTACTTCGACCACACGAGTTATTACAGGCTCATCAACGTACCGGGTCAGGGGCGTTGCGTGATAATTAGTTTGACCGCAAAATTCTAATCAATTTAATCATTAAAAACAAAATGAAAAAGTTACTGACAATCATCGCGTCGGCATTAATTATGTCGGCAATCACATCCTGCGACAATGACGACGACAAGACCATCGACACCGAAAAACCGCAAATCAACGCATCAATCGACGGTGCATCGCCCGCAAACGCCGCCACATTCTACTTCGGCGAGGAAATCCCCGTGAAGTTGCTTCTCACTGACAATGAGGAACTTGGCTCGTTCAGCGTCAACATCCACAACAATTTCGACCACCACTCTCACTCCACCGAGGAGGAAGGCGAGGAACACCACGACCACGAGGAAGGCGAAGAGCATCATCACCACGATGGCGAGGACGGCGATGCGTTCCAATTCACGCAGGATTACACAATCCCTGCCGGCAGCACTCAATTCCTGATTGACACCAAAATCGCCCTCCCTGTCAAATCCGACGACGGCGACGAGTACGACGGCGGCGACTACCACTTTATGCTCACCGTCACCGACAAGGCCGGCTTCTCGACGTTCAAGGCGTTTGAGATAAAGATTTTGCAGAGATAACAAACTGTAATTAAGCGAAAAATAATCAATCGGCTCAAAAAAGCATTTTGAGCCGATTGATTTATTTTTCAAAAAAATGGGTTTGACGATGGTGGGAAAAGAAAATTATTCATACATTTGTGAAAAAAATTAGTCGCATTAGAAAATACTGAAATTATGAAAAGATTTTACCCCCTCTTAAAACATGCCATAAAAGTAGCGGTGCTGTCATCTTTAATATTGATTGTCAGCCTTATAAGTTATATAGTTTGGCAAAGCAACCAGCACAAGGTTATCTCCCAAATTGCCAAGGAGGAACGCCGGAACATGACCGAAAGGATTTGGAAGGCTAAAACCGAAAACTATCAATACGCCGTCAGGTACAATTCGGCATGGGACGACCTTGCAGACATTTGCACCGGAAGAACGCAGCCCGATTCGGCGTGGCTCGAAGACAATATCGGCTATATGTTGGAAGCGTATTCGGCGGCTATGGTGGCAATTTTTGATAAAAACGGACAAAAAATATATACCAAAATTGCCGAGGGTTACGAAAATCTGGATTTTTTCTCGCTTAATTTTGTCGTCCTTTATGACAAGTTTTCGCAGACCGGCACAAAAGAGTTTTTCCAACTGAGAGACAGTGTGTTGCTGGAATATTTTGGCGGTGCGATAACTACTTCTGCCGACAACAATCATCAACTTCCGCCACAAGGATTTCTGATGCTTGTAAGGGCAATTACGCCGGAGGTTTTGGAGGATTTCAGAATGTCGCTCGGCGCGCTTTACACCGGTCTCGACTGCAACGGAACCTTTGTTCCAAAAGAAGACAACAACATTGTAGTTTCCCAACAATTAGACAGTTACACAAACCATCACGAGGCTTACATGTGTTCGGTTTTTGAAAACGAGGTGGAAAATTTCTTCGACAAATTGATTCCCGTCTTCGGAATTTTTGCGCTGATGTGCATACTTTCGGCGGGCGGAATCCTGCTGTTTATGAAAAAGAAAATTATGAATCCGCTTTCTAAAATTTCCAAATCGTTGAACGACAACAATCACGATGAAATTTTGGAACTTAAAAACGAGCCAAACGAGTTCGGGCAGATTTCTGAAATGCTTGACAAATTTTACCTGCAACAGGAGGAAGTCGTCATGCAAAACGAAAGGTTGAAGCAGCAGAGCGAGGAAATTATTTCAATCAACAACGACCTCAACAAGCAGCGTAACCGTCTTGCAGAAACCAATCAAACACTCACGGAATCAATTAGTTATGCAAGTAGAATACAACGTGCGGCGGTAAGTTTGGAAGATGATTTGGAAAAACTTTTCCCTGACAGTTTCGTGATTTACATACCCCGCGACATTGTTTCGGGCGACTGGTACAGGGTGGCTAACATCAGGGGGCAGCGGATAATAGTGGAAGCCGACTGCACGGGGCACGGCGTTCCGGGAGCGTTGCTCAGTATGTTGGGAATCAGCGCGTTAAAAGATATTTTTGTAATGATGGATTCTGCCGGAGAAGAATTTTTGCCGGGTGTAATTTTGAACAGGCTGCGTCATACAGTGAAAACCACGCTGATTAAGAGCGTTGACGATACAATGGAAATGAGCGACGGCATGGACATGACGGTTGCGGTGTTTAATGCAGACTGCACGGCGATGAAATATGCGGCTGCAAACCAGTCGTTGCTTGTTTTGCACGAGGGCAAAGTTATAAGGCTCAAAGGCGATCGTATGCCTGTGGGCAACTATTCTACGGAAAACAGTTTTCAAACCTTTGATTTTGAGTTGGTTAAAGGCGACAAATTGTTCTTTATGAGCGACGGTTACAAAGACCAGACCAATCCCGACGCCGAGAAATTCAAGGGCAAACGTCTTGAAAAATGCCTTATTGAAAACGATTCACTGTCGATGCCCCGCCTCGGCAAACGTCTGATTGAAATCATCACCGAATGGCGCGGAAATTCGTTCCAATTAGACGATATTACCATGATTGGTGTAAGGGTGTAATAGAATATTACTGGGCGAAAATCGTCAAAAAATTACGTTTTTCGCCCAGTAATAATCGTATTTTAAAAACATAAAGTATTGATTATCAACGAACAACGGACTGCAATATACTATTGAAAATCTAATTCTATATTAACAAGTTTGCTGCATTATCAATTACTACGTTTTTTGATGAAATCGACCACATTCAACAATATCAATACACTGCAAATAAGTACATTGATAATAGTTATACTATTAGTCCACAAATTGAAGACGACGATTTTGTCCTCGGAAGAGACATATTCATATCCACATTCCAATGGAGAAGCCAATCTCAATTCATTTAGACCGTAACTTGCATTGGGGTTAGACAAATCCCATACTCCGCCTATTGTATCATTGAACATCTTATATTTCCGAATCATTTTGCCATCGTAATCGTAAAAATATGATGTGCCATTCAACAAACCGTCAGCGAAATTATAACGAGCAAAAACAGTACAAAGAGTGTCCGAACGAAATTCCGTCCAAATACCTTGTGGTTTGTCATTGCAGTAGATGCCAACTATTCCTAATGAGCCTTTGTACCATTTGTTTTGATACACCCAAAATCCACATTTGTCGTTTTCGGCACTTTTGGTAGAACCGAAAGCCCAGACGGTATCGTTATTATAGTAGGTGCAATACCGTCCTGGGGCAATTCGGTTACCAATAGTCGATACAAGGAATATCAACACTATGCCGATGAGGTTGATTACTTTCATCTGTTTTTCAAATTACAATTTTATGTCAATCAAACATATTTTCTCCAATTTGTTTCGATTATCAACAGAAAACCAAAACCAATCAAAGTTTTCATTGTATTCGACGTAGTCTTTTATTGCAAAAATATGCTTTGCAAAAAAATGCTCGAAGAAATACAAATCGGATGAACTATAAGCCAAATCGGAATATGAATATTTCAAGTTCGGCAAATCAACGTTCTCAAACTTGTTGCAAACGTAGCGGTTCTTAATATTGCAGCCAGACAGATTTCCATACGACCCAACTTTGTAATTGCCTCCTAAAAGCATAAAATACTTTACAGGTTGCTTTTTATAAGGTTTGAGCCATATTGTATCGCCTTTTTCTTTCGTCAATTCATAAAACAACACATAGTATCCATGGCTGTTTTTCAGAATGGAACATATTGAATCCTCTCCCAAACGACGATTGCTGTTTTTGAACTTTTTTCTGATACGAGATTCATATTTTGCCGTCGCCCTTTTTAGAGACATCGAGTCGACTGCCGATTCAAAGACTACATGTTGCGACTCGAAATTTCTGTACTCAACTTGTTGAGCAAAAGTCATGGTTGTTGCAATAACAACCATGACCAATGTTGTCACCAAATTACGCATACAATTGTGATTTTACAATCCTTACGACACCTGATTTGAAAACATCCATCGGCAGTGTTGCGAATGAATTAGTCAGCATTGGATCCATAACTTCAATCACATATCTATCCTTTCTTTTAGGATTCACAATGTTTTGCAAACGAAGAATCCTGTTGATGGCGACCGTATGAGGCAGGTCATTAGGTCTCTCATACGTAATGGCAACTGGATAATCTTTGTGCAAATAGTTACCAACGTAATCAGGGCTATTGTAGCCATTTCCATCATTTTTAGGTAAAGTTTCCACATACAGTCCGTTTATTTGTGCCAATTGCTGGAAATCTGCACCAGACTTGTAATCCAAGTAATTGGTATCCTTGGAATCCAAATCAATTGGATAGTCAAGGAAGAACAACGGCACACAAAGATAGTCTGCGATTGACTTGAGTGTTTCTTGCGTACATCCGAAAGAAGGATCGGATTGATGGAAAAACTTCAGGTTGCCGCCAGGCAACCGATATTCCAACCGAATTTTCCATTTTCTGTCATCAAATAGTTCCGCCGCCTTAGCCTCACCGATGCTCTTGACACCTTGTGCCGCAAGCGACCACGCGGCGTACTTGAACATCGTCCGAGGGACGCTTGACTTGTTGATGAGGGCGTTGCCGCCGCCAAGCACGATTCCAGGCAAAACCATGTTGCCTGCGAGATTCTCCACCACGCCGCCTAATGCGCCGACGAGCATAGTCTTAAAGAAGGTTTCCTTCTTCAAGTTGCCGCCCAACGCCTGAATGACGGTATTGACCGCCGCGCCTTTCAGCATGGATGCCGGAAGGGACGTGTGACGGAGTGAAGCAGTAGATTGAATAATTGTATTCATATAAATGAAATTTAGGTTAATACATAGTTGGAAATTCACGAAATATCCTTATCTTTGTACAGATAATAATAAAAGTGAATTTCATTACGTCACAAAGTTAACCAAAAAGGAACTAACTACCAAATAAAAATTAAGAAATTTCACAATAAATGAAAAGATATTTTTCAAATGATTGATTTAAAAAGAATTAGACTATTGTGCAAAAACAATGGCAAAACCTTGAAAGAGATGAGCGAAGATACAGGAATCGCTCAAAGTGCGATTACAATGTCGATGCGGCGCAACAGCACAACGCTCGAGACATTGGAAAAAATTGCGCAATATTTCGGCGTGTCCGTAGGGTACTTCTTCTGCGAGGAGGACATTTTTGAACCAATGAGAATGGAGTTCAAAAAGTTTGACCACGACATCAAAACTGCGTTCCACACCATCTCGGCGTCAATGCAATTCTATGTGCCTGAATACAAGGATGAAATGGATTTGGACAAGTTTTTTGCCGCCACTGACAAATATACGCCAGAGGTCATAAAACTATTCGAACACTTCTTCAAGAGTCTCACCGAAAGCACTGTCTGCAAGTTTCTACTTCAAATGCCGCCCGAAAACATCATACGGCTCAAAGAAACTGGCGTAATATCCAAAGATGCCGCCGACATCGTTTTCCTGTTGATGAAGCCCGAAAAACTCAAAGACAAAAAAATAAAAATCCCCAAGACAAAAGAACCGAGTTTTTGGGAAAAGATGAACAATGGGTTTATGAAATATTGGAACGACCAACTTGACGCAGTAGATTGATTATCAACAAACAACGGGCTGCAATATCCTATTGAAATTGCAGCCCGTTGGTATTATTTCGTAGAGACGTTGCGCGCAACGTCTCTACATTAAAATCTGTTGATTAGCCGCCGAAATTATCGAATCTAATCATCTCGTCCTCTACGCCGAGAGAGTGCAGGAGGTCGAGCACGGTCTTTGCCATCATCGGCGGACCGCAGAGGTAGTATTCGATGTCTTCGGGGGCTTCGTGAGCCTTCAGGTAGGTGTCGCCCATTACGGGAGCGATGAAGCCCGGGGTGTACTTCACTCCAAGGCTGTCCGCCTTCGGGTCGGGACGGTCGAGGGCGAGGTGGAAGTGGAAGTTCGGGAACTCTTTTTCGAGAGCCAAGAAGTCGTCCATGAAGAACACCTCGTCGATGGCACGCGCACCGTAGAAATAGTGCATCTCGCGGTCGCGGCACTGACGGGTCTTGAGCATGTGCATAATCTGAGCACGGAGGGGAGCCATACCAGCACCACCGCCTACCCAAATCATTTCACGCTTGGAGTCATATACGGGACGGAACTCGCCGTAAGGACCCGACATCGTTACCTTGTCGCCCGGTTTGAGCGAGAAGATGTACGTGGAGGCAATACCACAGGGAACGTCCTGGAACTCAGGGCCGTTGGGGCACTGATCCTTCGGTTTGAAGGGAGGAGTGGCGATGCGGACAGTAAGAGTGATGATGTCGCCCTCGTCAGGATAGTTCGCCATGGAGTAGGCGCGGATGGTTTCCTCGGTGTTTTTCTGTTTGAGACCAAAGAGACCAAATTTCTTCCATGCGGGGATGTAGAGGTCGCCGATGAGCGACTTGTCCATATCACGGTCGTAATCGATGTCGTACTTCGGGATGCGGATTTGTGCGTAAGAACCCGGCTCGAAGTGCATGTGCTCGCCCGGAGGCAACTGCACCTTGAACTCCTTGATGAAGGTTGCAACGTTCTTGTTGCTGATGACCTCACATTCCCATTCCTTGACGCCGAGGATAGATTCGTCCATCTTCATCTCCATGTCGCCCTTTACCTTGGCCTGACAACCGAGCCTCCAATGGTCCTTAATCTGCTTCCTCGAAAAATGCGGAACCTCCGACGGGAGAATGTCGCCGCCGCCGCTGATGATTTGGCATTTGCACTGACCGCACGAACCCTTGCCGCCACAGGCGGAGGGAAGGTGGATTTTTTCGTTGGCGAGGGTCTGCAATACCGAACTGCCCTGCTCAACCTCTACAACCTTGTCGCCGTTGATGGTAATCTTCACCTTGCCGCTCGGGAGGAGTTTTGCCTTTGCAAAAAGCAACAGCGCAACAAGCACCAAAACGACTACGAAGAACACGCCCACGGCGGGTAACAATGTTGCTATCATACCGTCTAACAAAATCATTTTTGTCGATATTTTTTAATAAGTTTAACTTCCGTTGATTAAAGTTTGATGCCCATGAACGACATGAACGCCATTGCCATCAAGCCGCAGACGATGAACGCGATGCCTACGCCCTTGAGCGGTGCGGGTACATTGGAGTAAGAAATTTTCTCCCTGATAGCCGCCATCAGCACGATTGCGATAAACCAGCCGATGCCCGCGCCAAGCGCATATACGAGAGCCAATCCGAGGCCGCCAGCCATAGAGCCAGCCTGCACGTCAAACGCCTTCTGCTGCATGAACAAGGACGCACCCATGATGGCGCAGTTGACGGCAATCAAAGGCAAGAAAATGCCCAGCTGTCCGTACAACGCGGGGGCAAACTTCTCCACAACCATCTCCACCAACTGTACGATGGCGGCGATGACGGCGATGAACATGATGAACGAGAGGAAACTCAGGTCAACGCCCTCTACGAGCGCATTGGCTTTGAGAATGCAGTTTTCGAGGAGGTAGTTGACGGGCACTGTTACCAGCAACACGAAAACAACTGCCAAACCTAATCCGACAGAAGTCTTGACGGTCTTGGAGACAGCAAGATAAGAGCACATTCCGAGGAACGACGCAAATATCATGTTGTCGATGAAAATCGATTTTATAAATAGATTCAATGCTTCCATTTTCTGATGTGTCTAATTAAAGGTTCAACAATTATTTTTCTTGCAATTCCTTCATCTTGGACCTCTGAATCCATATTACGACACCTATTAATATAAGTGCCATCGGAGGATTGAGCATGAATCCGCAGTTTTCGTAGCCGATGCTGTAGAAGCCTTGGGGAATTATCTGGAAGCCCATCAGCTGGCCAGAGCCAAACAGCTCGCGAATGAATGCAACGATTACGAGAATAAGGCCGTAGCCCAAGCCGTTGCCGATGCCGTCGAGGAGCGCGGGAAGGGGCTTGTTGCCGAGTGCGAATGCCTCCAAGCGACCCATCACGATACAGTTGGTGATAATCAAGCCGATATATACCGAGAGAGCCTTGTCGAGTTCATACATGAACGCCTTCAGCACTTGGTCAACCAAGATAACGAGGAACGAAACCACCATCAACTGCACGATGATACGGATACGCGACGGGATGGTGTTGCGGAGGAGAGAGATGATGAGGTTTGCTAACGCCGTAACAACGGTAACGGAAATCGCCATGACAATGGCCGGTTCCAACTTGACCGTAACGGCAAGAGCCGAACAGATACCCAACACCTGCACGGTAATCGGGTTGTTGAGGTTCAGCGGATTCTTGATGAGTTCTGAATTTTTTGTCTGTGCCATGATGATTAATCGTTAGCGTTATTGTTATTGACGGCGGCTACGGGAGCGGCTGCGGCAGTCTTGCCGAGCGATTGCTTGAAGCCTTCGTATTTTTTGAGACAATCGTTTACCATTGACTCCACACCATTGGAAGTCATTGTAGAACCGGTGATGGCGTCGATGCCGTGCTTGGGATCCTTGCTTGCGTCGCCCTTGTAGATCTTGACGCCAACAAAATTGCCGCCCTCCGACATCACCTTGCCGTTGAACTGATTGGACCAATTTGGGTTAGTCATTTCTGCGCCGAGGCCAGGGGTCTCGCCAGCGTGGTCAAATACAACGCCGTCGATGGTATTGAAGTCGTTTTTCAACGATACAAAGCCCCAAATCCTGTCCCAAAGACCCGCACCGTCGATAGGCACAATGTACTTCTGCTCGCCATTGTTGTTGAAGACGAGAACCGGGAACTTGTCGGCATTTTCAAACTTGCCCGACTTAGAAGCGAGCGCGGACGCAGCCTTGAAAGCGTCGTCCAAGTTGCCCGACTTTGCGCCATTGGCATCCACCAAAAAGCCGTCGGTAACATATTTCTTGAAGTCTGCGCTTACGTCCTCGCCAGCCTGAATACCGGCAGATTTGAGGATGCTTGCGCGGTTGGCGTTTTCCTCGTTGGCTACCTGACGGGATTTCAAGCCCTGCGATACCAACGTCAATGCGGCAGCCACTACAACAACCATTATTGCAGAATAGACCACCGTGTAACCGTTACTTTGTGTATTCATCTTTATTCTTCGTTTAATGGTTATTAATTAGTTAACTGCTGCCTTAGCGCGATTGAGCCTACGCTTAACATTCTGACGTACAACGATATGGTCGATAAGCGGAGCGCAAACGTTCATCAAGAGGATTGCCAACATAACGCCTTCTGGGAAAGCGGGATTGACAACGCGTACCAAGATTGCTACAACGCCAATCAAGAAACCATAAATCCATTTGCCAGTCTCGGTCTGAGCGGCTGTAACGGGGTCGGTAGCCATGAATACGATACCGAATGCAAAACCGCCAAGCAACAAGTGAGACCAGAAAGGAATCTGAGTGTAGGACGATTCACCAAAGATATTGAGCAACAAGCCCATACCCAAAACGCCCAAAACGCCTGAAACCATAATCTTCCAACTTGCAACGCCAGTCCAGATGAGGATTACTGCGCCAATCAAAATGCAGAGCGTAGAAGTCTCACCGATAGAACCAGGCATATAGCCGAGGAACATATCGAGGATGGAGAGAGGCTCATTGCCTACCTTCAATGCGTCAAATGCAGTGCCGTGAGCGAGTTCGCCGAGGGGAGTTGCGCCGGAAAAACCGTCAACAACCTTGGCACCTTCGTCGCCAAGACCAGCAACCCATACCTTGTCGCCGGACATCTTGCCGGGATAAGCGAAGAAGAGGAATGCGCGAGCCAAGAGAGCGGGGTTCACGATGTTCATACCCGTGCCGCCAAACACTTCCTTGCCAATCAATACGGCAAACATTGTGGCGATGGCAACCATCCAGAGCGGACAGTCAACGGGAACAATCATCGGAATCAAGAGGCCAGTAGCGAGGAAACCCTCGTTGACCTGCTCCTTGCGGATTTGAGCAAACATAAATTCGAGGAACAAGCCCGAAATGTAACTTACTGCGATAATCGGCAATACCTGACCGAGACCGTAGAACAAGTTGCAGAAGAATCCGGCTTCCTCGCCGGTCATAGCGTGATGCCAATAGCCAACATTCCACATTCCGAAAAAGAGCGCGGGCAGCAACGCGATAATCACCATCGTGATTGTGCGCTTCAAATCGACCGCGTCGCGGATGTGTGCACCCTTTGCGCCAGTCGTCTCGTTGGGCACAAAGAGGAACGACTCAAACGCCTCGAAAGTGGATTTGAGTTTCGGGTGCTTGCCACCCTCCTCAAAATTAGGCTTTATCTTGTCTAAATACTTTCTTAA
>CAMJWL010000007.1 GCA_946409405.1 uncultured Bacteroidales bacterium | reverse complement strand
CTTTCCCTCGAATTCTTTGATTTTTTTTCGTGCCTCTACAGCCCTATTTCGTGCTTTGAGGATTTGAATTTGGATTCCGCCAATGTCTTTCGTAAGTGCGGAAATTTTGCTGAGGAAAAATGTTTTTTTCTCGGTAATTTTGGTTTCGTCTATGGGTTTGAAATCTTTCATACTGTCTGTGTTATATATTGTTAATCATTTTTTTTCTTCTTTCTGCCGCTTTCGTCACCAAATCAAATGAGTCATTTTCCTCGTCCTCAATTTTCAGCAAAGTTTTTTCCGTATTATCTACGGTATATTGAATTAATTCATACATTTTTGTCAATGCGATTTGTGTTTTTGCCAATTCGCACTGAATGACAACATTCTTTTCTAGTTCGCGGAATATTATGGCATCGTTGCGCTTTTTTATACATTTTTGGCGTTGTACACCCATACGAATATCTGTGAACAATGCAATTGCAAAACGTCCTACGCCAACGAAGTTCACTCTCAATACAAATGATGCCCAAAACTTTGGATCTGCGGGCGTACCGCCTTGTAATGCTGAATGTATGGCGGCATCCGCAAGGTCAACGATTGTGAATGTTCCCGAAGCAATGGTAATCATACGGGCGACTGTTCTGTTCTTGAACGGTAGTATTTGTTGCCAATCCAAATTGATAAAATCGGACAAACTATGCACAGGATTTTCTTTTAGATTGTTTGCCAATCTTCTTATGAAATAAAATCCTCTAACAAAACACTCGTTTATTATGACAGGAATCGCTTGTTTGCCTAATTCTCGCCAAACTCCGAGTTCTGTACGCATATCGAAATGAATGCGACGTTCTTTGAGCCCAGGCAATGTACCATTCCATAATTTGGTAATCCACATAGTAAAATCTGTTTTGCCTGATTTGTTGAAGAATGGTATTTTAGACATCTCAAACAACGTTGAAAGGATTGGGCCAGGAAGCCCTGTTCCTGGCGAATCCATTCGCAAGGAACTTGTAGAGCCTGCCACGTCACTCACAAGATGGAAAAACCACGTTATCAAACCGAGTGATATTTTCGATGTAAAATTTTGACCGATAAAATCATTATCTACAGGCACAATTTTAAAGAATCCATCTTGTCCAATTCCGTAGGCTTTGCCTGTGACCTGAGTAAGTATTGAAAAGACTAATCCGACTATTGTTGGATGATGTGCAAAATCTCTCAAATGATGTTGCGTAGCACCTCCAAAGACGTTGTACACGGCATCACTTGGAATTTTAAATTCGTCTTCCAAATAAGAAACAGAATCATATAAATCCATATTCTTTTGGTTCATATTTTCTGCCACTTCTTTTACAAATTTTACTATTTTTTCAGTTCCCCATTTGTTAGCATTTTCAATTGAAAATTCTCCGACAAAAAAAGAATCCAACAATCCACATAAGATACCACTTGCAACTGACAAGATATAGTCTGTTTTGTCAGCATTGTTGGTTAGCCTGTTGATTTCCTTATTGAGGTCATCAATCCTTTTAGTTAGATTGTCAATCTCATTAAGGCTTTCATCCTCGATGTCATTGATTTCATTTTCAATCTGTTGATATTTATCATTCTTTATTATATCAAAGATTGATGCTACTTCATATTCAACTGTGAAGTCGTCTTCTTTTGACTTGGTTGTTACTTTTATTTCTCTCAACTTCTGAGAAACTTGTTCAAATTCCTGTTTGTTATTAGTTTCCATTTTGCTTTATACTTTATTGTGTTAAAGCATAAAAAAGAAAAGGCGCAGACTTTTCATAGTTTCAATGAAGGCCGACCAAAGCCTGAGTAGTACTATAAAAAAGCCCACACCTTATGCAGATGTGAGCATCTGTAAGAACCGACACTACTCTTTATTGTTTGGTCTGTTTTCATTGAGGTCGGTTCAGACAAATGCTCTTTCAATTTTATGTTCGTTTGCGGTGCAAATAAACGAATAATTATTGTAACTTCCAAATTTTTTTCAAATACCCTTGAAAATTTTTGGAAATTTATTTCCTTTCAACCCAATTCTCGATAGTGATGCCGGGAATGCGACTGAAATGGTCAACGTTTTCCGTTACCATAACGAGTGAATTATGGACGGCAGTCGCACCGATTAACAAATCAAAATCGTCCACCAAATTTCCCGTGCGGCGCAATTGTGCCTTGGTTTCGGCGTATGTAGGCAGCGAGTCGTATATCGGCAACACTTTGAACATTTCCGAAATTTTGTCGGCATCGTGCGCGTGTTTTGGGGATTGTGAATAAGCGGAACCGTACATTAGTTCTGCGATGGTGATTTCGCTCACAAAGCAATTTTTACGTCCAACTTTCCTAACGAAGTTGGCGACATTGAATTTGTCTTGAAGTATAAAGACGCATACATTTGTATCAAGCAAGTTTTTTTTATTCATAGCCTTCCTCCTCCAAGTATGCGATTTTGCGTTCATAACCAACAGGCTGCCTACCAATGCGTATTGCGTCCATCACCTTGTCGCCAAAATTGTCTTCTTTCCACGCACCTACCATTTTTTCAAACAGTTCGTCGCGTTCTTTATCAGACATTTTTCTTTTGTTTTTGATGGTATGGATTACCTTTTCCTCCGCTTTTGCCTCTTCGTACAGATGGTCGGCAATCCATTTTTTGTTGTCTGCCGTCAACGAGAAGGAGTGAAGAAAATTCAATATTGTGTCTAATGAAACCGTGATGTCCATAATTTTTTTTTAAAATTCATTAATGCTGCAAATATATAACATTAATTGTAATACTCAAAATTTTTTTCACCGTGTCTGCCTTTTTTAAACCATTCCGCCGCCACTGCGTCCAAACGTCAAAACACATCATCTAATAACTTTATTCACTATGAGAAAGACATTATTTTTAATTGCGACGGCTGCGGTGCTGAGCGCGTGTGGCGGCGGCGACACTGCAAAAAAATCCGCTGGGCCGCTTGTCCTCAACGACCGCGATTATTTTGAGCGGCAGGGCGTCAATGTGTTGATATTCAGCAACGATTTCAATGGCGGATTCAACGACGAAAAAAATTCAGGCATCGAAATTATCCATCACGGAGTGCGCACCGTGCAGGGTGGGGCAGTGAGGCTCAACAACACCCCCGAACAGTGGGATCTCGTACCGAAAACCGTGAGCCGCACCGTCAATAAGGACGACAATTCAATCGAGGTAAAACTCCGTTATGAGGATTACGATTTTGATTCGCGCATCGTGGCTCAGGCTAAGGGCAACGCCGTGGAAATTTCAGTGTATGTGGACAAGCCCGTCCCCGAAACCCTGAAAGACGCGGGCTTCAATCTCGAATTTCTCCCGTCCCAATATTGGAGCAAAACATATTTGATGGACGGTCGCCCGAATCTGTTCCCGAAATACGCTGCAAGTCAGACCGTTACGCGCAGCAATTCTGAAAAACCAAAACAATTCAAAGGCTTCAAGACCTACGACGACCGTGGCACCGACAAGTTCATCGACCCGTTGCCGATGGAGACCGGACACGAAATCATTGTGGGCAGCGATTGTCCCGAAAGGATGATAAAAATCACCTCAACCGACAATGAATTAAAACTTTACGACGGTCGTATGTTGGCTCAAAACGGTTGGTACGTCTTGCGCAGCGTGATACCGCAGGGCAAGACCGGCAAGGTGATTTCTTGGACGATTGAGCCTAACGCCATCGAAGGTTGGATTCGCAAGCCCAACATCGGATTTTCGCAGGTTGGTTACATCCCCAATCAGCCCAAGACCGCCGTCATCGAGTTGGACAAGAACGACAGGGTGCATCCCACGGCTCAGATTTACAAAATCGGCGACGACGCCAAGCCCAAAATGGTTTATGAAGGCAAGACCGACGTTTGGGGCAATTATTTCAAGTACAATTATGTAAAGTTTGATTTCACTTCCGTCAACACCCCCGGCATCTATTTCATCAAGTACGGCGACGTTGAGAGCGAGCATTTCATCATCAACGACAATGTCTATGACAAGATAACCGACGCCACGAGCGACATTTGGATTCCCATCCACCTCAACCATATTATGGTCAACGAGGGCTACCGCATCTGGCACGGCGAACCCTTCAAAGAAGGCTACATCCAAGCACCGCCGAGCGACCATTTTGACCTCCATTTCCAAGGCGCGACCGACACCAAATACAAGCCTTACGAACTGATTCCGGGCTTGAATGTAGGCGGTTTTTTTGACGCGGGCGACTTCGACATCGAGACTGGTTCCAATATCAGCGTTGTCCAAAACCTCGTGCGCACGTGGGAACTTTTCCGCTCGGAGCGCGACGAAACTTTCATTGACGAAAAACAGCGTTATGTGGACCTCCACCGTCCCGACGGCGTGCCCGACATTCTCCAATACATCGAACACGGCGTCCTCAATCTCGTTGCCCAAGCCGAAAACATCGGTTATATGGCGACTACGCTATCTAACGGAGTATTAGACAATTACCATCATCTTGGCGACGCTGCGTCCATTACTGACGGTCTCCGTTACGACCCAAAACTCCCGCCCTACACAAAGTCTGCCGACGGCAAATGGAGCGGCACAAAGGACGATATGTGGGCATTTACAACGCGCAATCCTATGCTTGACAACCGCGCCGCAACGATGTTTGCAGCCGCGAGCCGCGTGTTGAAGGGTTATAACGACGACCTCGCCAACCGCGCCCTCGTGCAGTCAAAACGATTGTTCAAGGAGTCGCAGGCACTCATCGAGCAACGCCGCAACGACCCAAATCGCCACACTTCCGGCGAACACGACGAACTTTCGCTCCGTGGTTTTGGTGACATTGCTGCCGACATCCAACTCTACGCCGCAACCCGCGAGCAACAATATCTCGACAATTTTGAGGCGAAAATTTGGAAGGCTCTCGACTACAATGTCAATTTCACAATCCAGACCGCACTCGACGCAGTGCCTTATATGCCAGACGGTTACAAAGAAAAACTCCGTCCCTATATGGAGAAATACAAGGTTTATCTCGACAGCCTTGCCATCCAAAATCCCTACGGTATTCCCATTGGTCTCGGCAACTGGGCGGGCGGCGGTCAGACCGTTTCGCACGGCACGGCGGTATGTTACGCCCACAAATATTTCCCCGACATCATCGGCAAGGAATACGCCTTTAAGACAGCCGCTTGGCTCTTTGGTTGTCATCCTTACCATAATTATTCACTCGTGGCTGTAATCGGCGCAACTCGTCCAAAATCGGTATTTTACGGCAACAACCGCGCCGACTTTTCCTTCATCCCCGGCAACATGGCTCCCGGCATCTTGTTTCGCAAGCCCGACCATTTTGAAAACTACGACGACTGGCCATTCCTTTGGGGACAAAACGAAGGCACAATCGCCGGCAACACAGGCTACCTGATATTTGGCATGGCGTTCAAGGAAATGATAAAAATGTAGGGGCGTGGTACGCTCTGCAAAAATGTTTATTTGACCAATTTCAACTTGCCCGCCAATTTGAACAGCATCACCGCTCCCGCGATGCCAATTGCCGTAAGCACTGCCGCTGGAATCCACTGCATATAGACGAAAAATCCGCCGGCAAATAGCAACGAATATATCGTGATGATGCCGATGAAAACGCATAATAATTGCAGTGGCATCTGCCAGTGTTGGGCGTTGGATTTCAGGAGGGCGGGGTCGGCGAATTGCGAGAGAAAACTCTTCCAGCCGGGGCCGCCGGGCGTGGTGAGTTTGTAGAAGTTGAGAAGGGTTTCGCGGTCTTCGGGTTTGGTGAGAAACACCGTCAAAATCCATATCAGCGACACTACAGCCACCGTTATCAGAAGGCGCATTGTGGCGTGGTCAAAAATGCCGCATGCCAAACTGCCGTCGGGAACTACGAAAACCATTATTATAGACATCAGGAACGCGCCCGCCATCGCTGCAATTTCGGTGGCGGCGTTAATCCTCCACCAAAACCAACGGAGTAAATACACCGCGCCAGTTCCCGCACCACTAAGCAACAGAATGTCAAAGGCTTGTGTGGCGTTGTCCATAATTGTTAGCGATAATAATCCGCCTACCAATGCCAACAATACTGTACACAGTACGGCGATGCGGCGGAGGTGGCGGCCGTCGGCTTCGCGATTTACAAAACGTTTGTAAAAATCGTTGACCAGGTACGACGCGCCCCAATTTAAGTGCGTTGCGATGGTGCTCATGTAAGCCGCTATCAATGATGCTATTATAAGTCCAAACCAACCTGACGGCGTTTTTGTAACCATCATAGGGTAGGCGGCGTCGTTTTTGAGGTATTTTTCGTCAACGTTGGGGAAGGCATTGTGCAACGCCGTGAGGCCTTGTTTTTGGAAGTGGAGTTTCATTATTTGGTCGCGCACTTCTGCTGGTACTTCGGGCGTGGATGGGTTGCTCAATACTTTTTCGTAATAGGGTAGGAGAGTGGGGCTGTTCAACTGTTTTTCAGCCTCTTGCATTGCCGCTGGCGAATCGGTTTTGAAGACTATCAGCGATGCCAACGCCACTATTATCCACGGCCACGGGCGCAGGGCGTAATGCGCGAAGTTGAAAAAAAGGTTTGCGCCAACGGCGTGTTTTTCGTTTTTGGCGGAGAGCATTTTCTGGCACATGTAGCCGCCGCCGCCCGGCTCCGCGCCCGGATACCATACCGCCCACCATTGCACTGCAACGGGAATTATCAGCATCGGAACCCATACGGACGGGTCGCTAAAATCGGGGATAAAGTCTATTTTGTCGGCGATTTCGGTGTTGGAAACAAGTCCTTCCAAGCCGCCAACTTCGGGCAGATTTAATGCCGCTACAGCCGCCGCCACTGCGCCCGCCATCGCTATCAGGTATTGGAAAAAGTCTGCCCAAACAACGCCTCTGAAACCTCCCAATGCCGTATAAATTACCGCCGCCGACATGCCTGCAATCACCGTTATCACAGGACTGATGCCAAACATTACCGAGCCTATTTTGATGGCGGCAAGTGTTACTGAGCCGAGTATCAGGCAGTTGAAGAAGAATCCAAGGAACACAGCCCTAAATCCGCGTAGAAACGAAGCAGCCTTGCCCGAATACCGTTTTTCGTAAAATTCGAGGTCGGTAACGATGCCTGTGCGCCGCCAAAGTTTTGCAAAGATGAATACTGTGGCCATGCCCGTAATGAGAAACGCCCACCACGCCCAGTTTTTTGCCACGCCGCTCTCGCGCACCATGCCGGTAACGAGGTTTGGGGTGTCGGCGGAGAAGGTGCATGCCACCATGCTTACGCCAAGAAGCCACCACGGCATTTGTCGCCCGCCAAGAAAATAATCCGCCATGTCGGCTTTGGAACGTTTGTTGGCGGCTTTGGTGATTAGGATGATGGCCAAGAAAAAGCCGATGATGATGATGATGTCTGCGGTGGAGAGTGTGATGTTCATTTTTTTAGCAAAGAAAACCACGAAAAATAATGGTCTATTATTTTTCGTGGTTGTTGATTATTAGTGTGTTAAAATGATTCGTAATCCTTGTCTTTGGCATCTTTGCCATTGAGGTTGAAGTTGAAGCCGTTGCCTGTTGCCTTGTTGCCGTATGTGTTTGTACGCGGCTGTGCGGCGGTACGCTTGGCGGGGTCGGCGGGCATCGAAAAACTGTCTTTGCCCGGCAAATGCGCATTGAGTGCGGGTCTCGCGGCGGAGGCGGATGGTTTGTGGTTGTAGGCAGTTGACGCGGGTTTCTGCTGGGCGGCGGCAGAGGTTTTCTGCTGCGGACGTGGCTGCGTCTTCTGCTGTGTGGTTTTGTTGTCGTTTTCGTCTATCTTGAAGTACGAAACCGAATCTTTGAGGTCGTTGCTCTGTTCGGCGAGGTTCTGGCTTGTGGACGCCATTTCCTCGGCGGAGGCGGCGTATTGTTGGATAACGTCGTTGAGTGCCTGTACCGCGTTGGTAATCTGGCTGATGCCTGAATTTTGCTCTTGGCTCGACGATGCTATTTCGCGCACGAGTTGGGTGGTTTTTTCGATTTCGGGGATTACCTGTTCGAGGAGGTTGCCGGATTCGCGGCTGATGTTGAGACCCACCTTGGACACTTTGTCAATCTCGGATGCGGCGGTTGCGCTGCGCTCGGCGAGTTTCCTTACCTCGGCTGCCACCACTGCAAAACCTTTGCCCTGCTCGCCCGCACGTGCTGCCTCCACAGCGGCGTTGAGCGCGAGGATGTTGGTCTGGAAGGCTATCTCGTCGATTATCGAAATCTTCTGCGCGATGGTCTTCATGGCGTTCATGTTCTTTTGGCTTGCCTCGTTGCTCTTTAAGATGCTTTCGAGTGCCTTGGTGGCGATGCGCTCTGTCTCTTGGGCGTTTTCGCTGTTTTGGGAGATTTGGGCGTTCATCTGCTCCACCGAACTCGACACCTGCTCCGCCGATGCAGCCTGCTGACCTGCGCCGTCGCTCATCATCTGAGAGGTGCGCGCCATTTCCTGACTGCTGTTGTAGATGGTGTTTGCACCGTTTTCGATGTTGTTGACAACGTTTTTGAGGTTGTCTATCATGTCGTTGAGTTTTTCGGACATCTGCCCGAGTTCGTCTTCGCTCTCCACTTTTACCTTGTGCGTGAGGTCGCCCTCGCTGATGCGGGTGATGCTCTCCACGGCGTGTTCGATGGGTTTGGTGGTGCTGCGCGACATTATGCGGATGAGGATGATGCACACGAGTATCACTACGGCGATGGAGATTATCAGGATGAGGTTGCCGTCGTCCACAAGTTTGTCGGTTTTGTTGATTATGCCAAAGGTCGAGTTTGAGTTTTCGATAGTGAGACGGTTGGAGAGATCAGAAACCTGTGCGCCGTACATATTTAGTTTTGCGGCGTTTGTCTTGAAGGCGGCAAGCGCGGGGTAATATTCCTTTGATACGCCCACGTATGTATCTGCCTGAGCATCAATTCTTGCGAGGGCTGCCGACTGTCCTACTTCCGGTGCAAATTTTGCAATCTGCGCCATCTGTTCCAAGGCTTGCTTGGTGTAGAAGTCGAGTTTTTCGGCATCGTCCTTATAGAGTTGGTTTTTGTCTTCCACCATCAGGAACTCCGAACAGATTAACGCTCTGCGGGCGTATCGTGCGTAGTTGTACTTGTCCATGCGGTCTATTACGGCCTGCCGGATTGTGCGCACTTCTTTGAGGATTGCCTTTTGGCTTTTTTCGAGGACGATGTGTTTTTCGGCGATTAATGCGCGGAGCCTTTCGCTTTCTGCTGCGGCGGCTTCGAGTACTTTCATTACAGACACAAGACTGTCCACAAGTCGGTTGCCAGTGTTCATTGCCACAAGGTCGGTGAGGTTGGTCTTAACGACGGCAAAATCTTTGAGCGATTTTTCTGCCTCGGCGTTGTCGCCAGATGCCATATAGCCTTGCAGGTGATATAATGCGCCGAGCATGTTGCGGTTGAGTTCGATGCTCGTCATTAATACGGGTGTCTGCTTGTCCATTTCGCCCATGTTGTCGTCGATGTTGCGGAGGATTAATATCGCCGCCAATACGACTCCCAGTACGAGCAAAAGGATGAGTCCAAACTGCCCCGTAATCTTGGTTTTTATCGACTTGATGTTCATGTGTGGCTGTGTTTTAAGTTACTATTACCCTTTTTAAGCAAATTGCTTGCCACAATTTGTTATCAGAAGGATTCAAACTCCGAGTCTTTGTCGTCGCTGCTCGACATGTCGATGTATGTGCCGCCGGTCTTGCCTTCGATGGCGTTTTGGCGCGGGGAAGTCGCGTTGGTCTTCTTGACGGGCTTGTTGGTGGGCATCACAAATCCTTCTGGATGCGATGCGTTTGGCTTGGCGGAGGCGTTCTTGTAGTTGTTGCCGCTTGAGATTGTAACGCCCGCTGGCTTTTTGCTTGCTGCGTTGGAGCTGGCAGAGGTGTTGCGCGTCTTGCTGTTGAAATCCTTGCTTTGCCTGATGCCTGTCTTGAAGTATGCTACCGATTCTTTGAGCGCAGTGCCTTGTGCGGCAAGGTTTTCGCTTGTGGAAGCCATTTCCTCGGCGGAGGCGGCGTACTGCTGCGTTACTTCCGAGAGTTGCTGCATCGACTTGTTGATTTGGTCGATGCCGGAGGTCTGTTGGTTGCACGAAACTGCTATCTCGCGGACGAGTTCGGTTGTCTTTTCGATGTCGGGAACAATGTTTTTGAGGAGTTCGGCGGCGTTTTCGCTCACTGCCACCGCACTGTGGCTCACGGTGTCGATTTCCGCAGCCGCTTTGGAACTACGCTCTGCCAGTTTGCGCACTTCGGCGGCAACCACGGCAAAACCTTTGCCCTGCTCGCCCGCACGTGCTGCCTCCACTGCGGCGTTGAGCGCGAGGATGTTGGTCTGGAAGGCAATCTCGTCGATGATGCTGATTTTTTGTGCGATGTCTTTCATCGCCTCCATGCTCTTGTGGCTTGCGTCGTCGGTGAGGCGGATGTTTTGGAGTGCGTTTTCGGCAATCTTTTCGGTTGCGGTGGCGTTGTCGTTGTTTTGGCTTATAGTTGCCGCCATTTCCTCGATTGCGGTGGATACTTCCTCCGTGGCGGCAGACTGCTTGCTTGCGCCATCGTTCATCATCTGCGACACGCCCGACATCTCGTTGCTGCCACCATAGATGGTTTCCGCGCCGGTAATGATGCCGGTGATGATGTCTTTGAGTTTTGAGGTCATCGTGTTGAGGTTCTGCGCCATTCTGCCGATTTCGTCGTTGGATTCCACGTCAACATAGTTGGTGAGGTCGCCGTTGCTGATTTTGGATATGTGGCCTTCTATTTTTTCAATGGGTTTGATTGTCATGCCGGTGAACCACCTGATGAGTATCACCGCGAGTATCAATAATATTACGAGCGACGAGATTGCCACTACAAAGATGTTAGACACAGTGGTGCGGACGTTGGTGAGGAGTGCACCGGCGCGTCCCTCTGTCTCGCTCGACATGCGGAGCGCGAGTTGGCGGATGCTGTTGGCATCGTTTTGCATTGTTTGGTATGCTGTGTTGTATTGGGTCAACATTCCGTAATATTGGGTGGAGCCTTGGATATAGTTTTGTATGTAGTCGCCCGCCTTTACAATCTCCGATTGCAAGCCGTAGTCGCCGGCAAATGCCGCGATTTTCTTTTGGTTTCCCACCACGGTGGCCAATGCAGCCTTTACGACGGCTTGGTCGTTGATTTTGCCCTTTGCGTTGTCTATGATGCGTATAGATTCTGATATTACACGCGCCCTTTCACTGGCCTGCGTAGCGGTGTTGCTGCGTCCAAGGCGCTGGAGAAGGCTGATCAATGCGGCGATGTAACTCTGCTTGTTTGTTTCGAGTTCAGCGTATAATGCCGTCATTTTGTTGCCCAGGTCAACTATTTTGTTGAGTTGAGGCTCATAGTCGTCCATGTGGTGCGCGATGCGGTTGAAGATGTCTTCGGTGAGGTTGTTTTTGAGCATCGCCAACACCTTGTACTGCTTCTGCGCCTCGTTGAAACATGCCCGCACGGTGTCGATGTACCTCTTGTCGGAGGTGATGCGGAGGCCGTTCATCTGCGCGAGGAGGATGTTGCATGCCAGTTCGTGCGCCATGACGTTCTGTGGCATCTCAGAATCGTTGATCTGCGCCATGTCACCCGCCATCCTGCTTGTTACGAAGAGGGGCAAACAATATGCTATAACTACGAGGACAAGCAGCACGCCGAGGCCGCCGCTTATCTTATGCTTTAATGAAAGATTGTTGAACATTCCCATTTTCGATAGTGTTTATTGGTTTTTCATTTCAAATCACAAATATCTTGCAAATTTCTGAGATTTGCAATTTTTTTTTTGATTTTTTTTCATTTTAGGGCAATTTTTCTTACTTTTGTACCGAAAAAATCTAAAAAATGAAACTGAAACTTATTTATTTGCTTTGCTTTATGGTTTTTTTGAGCGCGAATGCTCAAAAATACATCAACCCCATGGACATCCCGACGGTGCTGAGTGCGTCGTTTGCGGAGTTGCGACCAAACCATTTTCATGGAGGTCTCGATATTTCTACGCCTGGCATCGGCGTTCCCGTAAAATCGGTGGCTGACGGATATGTGTCGCGCATCAAAGTGTCGCCATACGGATACGGTCATGGATTGTATATCACTCATTATGATGGACATACCACTGTATATGGGCATCTCTCTGAGTATGCGCCCAAGGTGGATTCTGTAATCAGAGCCGAGCAATATAGGCTTCAATCTTTTGAGGTGGACTTTTTTCCCGATTCTACGCTGTTGCCAGTAAAACAGGGCGAGGTTGTGGCTTTTTCGGGCAATACGGGCGGTTCGTTTGGCCCGCATCTGCATCTCGAAGTGCGCGACACCAAGACCGACGATCCGCTCAATCCGCTCGCTTTTTTGGAGGAACAGGTGGACGACCACCGTGCACCCACAGTATATGGCATCAAGGTCTATGCCTTGGACGACACTTCCGCCGCCCTTGAAAAATATTACGACCTCCGCTATATTTCCAACAAGACCATCGACGCATACGGGCATGTGGGTTTTGGCGTCAATGCGGTGGATTTTTTTGACGTTGGCGGGCGGCCGTGCGGCGTGATGGAGGTGTCGCTTTACGACGACGACAGGCTTGTGTTCCAGTCGTTGCTGGACAGGATGCCGTTTGACAAGACGCGGTACATCAATAGTTTTGTGGATTTTGCGGAGGAGCAGAAGCACAACCGTTATATCCAAAAATCCTTTATCGACCCTGGCAACCATCTCGATATATATAAGGTGTGCAAGCCGATAATTGTGAAGCCCGGCGAAATACACAAAATCCGCTACGAATTGAAGGATTTTGCCGGCAACGTAAGGAAGGTTAATTTTAACGTGCGCGGCGTGGATGCCAAGAATTTTGTGGCAAAAACTCGTCGCAAGCCAAATGTGTTGTGCGGTAACGAGTACAATTTTTACGACTGTGGGATTGAGGTAAACATCACCGGCGGATGTTTTTATAAGGACGAATATTTTGAGATTTCGCGAGAGGAATCCACAGTCTATAAGTGTCCGCTCTATACTGTTGGCAACCGAGAAATCCCTGCGCATGAGAATATTACGCTCACGATACCCGTGCCGGAGGGTTTTATGAAAAAGATTGCCGATTCTACGCTTAGGAGCGGTCAGTTGTTCATTGCACGCACTGGCAATAAGGGCGGTTTGGTGTATGTGGGCGGCACTTTTGAAGATGGGCGCATCACTGCCAAACCCAAGATTTTGGGCAAGTTTTTGGTAGCCGCCGACACCGTGCCGCCGCGTGTGTTCAGCAAAAATTCTGCCATCATCCTCGGACAGTCGCACAGCATCATGATTGGCATTTCAGACAATCTGAGCGGCATCGCAAAATATAATTGCTACATCGACGGCGAGTGGAAACTTTTTGAGTTTGACTACAAGAACGCCCGCCTGATTTCGCAGGTTAAGAAACTCGGCTTGTCGTCGGGGCCGCACACGCTCGTGGCAAAGATTGAGGACGAGTGCGGCAATGTGAAGGAGTGGGAATGGAAGTTCAGGGTGAGGTAAAAAAAACAACCGCATAAAACATAATGTTCTATGCGGTTGTTTTGATTTCAATCAATAATAAATTTTGCGGAGAGAGGGGGATTCGAACCCCCGGTAAGGAATTGTACCCCTACGACAGTTTAGCAAACTGTTGGTTTCAGCCACTCACCCATCTCTCCAAAGATGCATTAAAGCCGAATATTGCGAAATCTTCGTCGGTCTCCAGGGGATCGAACCCTGGACCCACTGATTAAGAGTCAGTTGCTCTACCAACTGAGCTAGAGACCGAGGTTTTGTCTTTATTAAAGAGCGTTGTGTCTTTCTTTTTTTGACGATGCAAAGGTAGATACTTTATTTCAAATTGCCAAATTTTTTTGGAACTTTTTTTATTTTTTTTTTACTTTGCATCGTAAACGACTTTTAAACATGAGACGATTAACTATTATAACCGCTTTGATATTAGCGTGTTGCGGCGTATGTACGGCGCAACTTGAAACCGCTGTGTGGTACTTTGGGCGCGGTGCGGGCCTTGATTTCAACACGCCAGAACCCAAGTTTTTGCCCGGCGGACAGATTGCCGACGTGCTGATGGACACCATTTATTACAACAATTTGAGGCTTTACGGCGAGGGAATGGCTTCTTTTAGCGATTCCCTCGGCCACGTCCGCCTATATACCAATGGACAGACGGTTTGGAATGTTGACAACGAGGTGATGCCCAACGGCAGCGGGCTTCTTGGGCATACGTCGAGCACCGAATCGGCGATTATCGTGCCGTGGCCAGGCGACATGAACAGGTATTTTGTGTTTGTAATCGACGCGGAGTTTGGCAAAAACGGTCTGTCGTATTCCGTGGTGGATATGCGGCTCGGCAACGGCAAGGGCGGCATTGTGGATGGTCAGAAAAACATTATGCTCGAAGGTCCCGACTACAATGGCAATTATGTCTGCGAAAAAGTTACCGCCATCAAACACGCCAACGGATACGATTTTTGGCTGTTGACTCGCACCGCGCCGGGCAACAATGTGGTGCGCTATCTTGTTGACAAAGATGGCATTAACCTTGCCTCGCGTCAGGAATTTCCGATAAGTGCGCTCAATATTCAGTACGAACTTGACGATGAAGGCAACAAGTGTTTTGATCCTACATTCGCTATCGGCTATATGCGCGTGTCGCCCAATGGACGGCTTGTGGCGTGTGCCAATGGCGGCTCGTCGCTCAGAGCCGAAGTGGACGGCGAGAAAAAATTTGTAAACCTATTGGAAGTCTATAAGTTTGACCCGCGCAACGGCAATTTGGAGCCATTTGTAACGCATTTGGACACGGTGTCGTATCTGTACGGCGTGGAGTTTTCGAGCGACGTTACCAAATTGTATTACACTACGCGGCGCAAGATATTCCAACTCGACTTGATGTCTGACAATGCCGAAACAATCTCTAAATCAGCAACTTTTATTGGCGAATTTCCGCAATTTAGCGACCTTGATACGCTGATGCTCGGCGCGTTGCAACTCGCCATCAACGGCAAGATTTATGTGGCTCAGGATGGCTACCCGTACCTCGGCGTCATCGAAAATCCGCGTGCCAAAGGTCAGGACTGCAACTACGTTATCGACGGCAAATATTTGGAGGGTACAATTTCGCGCCTCGGCCTGCCAAATTTTATCCCGACGTATCTGTTGCCGCCTGATTTTGAGATTGTTAACAATTGCTCCAACTCACATACCACATTCCGCTGCATCGACGACCGCGATGTGCAGCGTTATTATTGGAAACTTACCACCGCGTCGGGCGAGGGCATCGCGGAGGCTACGGTCAGGGAGTTTGAGATACCGCTTACAACGCCAGGCAAATACAAAATTTCGCTTGAAGTGATTGTGGACGGGTTCAGCCATGTGGATTACCGTTTTTTTGAGGTGTTTGCGCCGCCGGAGTTCAGTCTTGGCGACGATGTGCAGATATGCAGTTATGACGAGGCGTTGATTGCCGCGCCGGTTTTAGACGAAGGTTTTACATTCAGTTGGGCGGACGGCGGTAGCGATGATTTGCACATTAATAAGACTTGCGAAGTAATTGGCAAACTCACCGACAATCATACCGGCTGCACCACAGAAGACGTTTTGGAGGTAAAAGTAGTGGATCCCGTGGAGTTTGAAATGCCCGACGCGCTCGAATTTTGCAGCGGCAAATCGGTAACGATTGAGGCAACATTAAACGACAAAATCGCTAATTTTCAGTGGCTTGACGGCGACCAATCTGATTCTAAACGCATTGTAAGCAAGCCGGGCGAATACGAGGCAAAAACCGTGGATGTGGAGGGCTGCGAATTTTCGCGCACAGTAAAAATCACCGAAAATCCTCTGCCGAAAATCTCTTTGGATGCCGACAACATTATTTGCACCAACAAACAGCGCGTTCTTGATTGCGGCATCGACGATGTAAGTTATTTATGGAACACGGGAGCAACCACGCGCACCATTACGCCCGACACCGCTGGCATTTACAAGGTAACTGTTACCGACAAAAAAGGCTGTATTTCAAGCGATTCCATCTTGATGGAACAGAAAACTCTGCCCATGATTTCCTTGCCGCCCGATACCTTAATGTGCGACGGCAACGTGCTGCCTCTCAATGTCGCTTGGCACGACGCGCTCAATTATCAGTGGCAGGATTTCAGTGGGGGAGAGGAGTTCGTGGTGGAGCAGCCGGGTACTTTTTCGGTGGTTGTCTCCAATTATTGCGGCGACACCCGCGACGAAATAGTTGTGCGTTACCGTTATTGCGGCGAGTTTATCTTCCCCAATATCATCACGCCAAACGGCGACGGCATCAACGATTATTTCAAGATAAAAGGTTTGGACGAATTCGTAAAAGGTTGGAGCATAGATATTTACAACCGCGAAGGTCGCTGTGTTTTCCATTCAGACAATTACCACAACGAATGGAACGCACCCGACGTAAAAGACGGGGTGTATTTCTACGTTTTTTATAAGGGGGGCGACAAGTATAGCGGTAATATCAGCGTGTTTCATAGATAGTTTTTGAGTTTTACTTTATCACAATGCTCTTAATCACCTCTTCGCCAATCGCTTCGTTAATCATTGTTTGCAGGGCGGAGCGGCGCATGGAGATTTCGTTGCGGATTATTGCGGAGCGGAATTTTACGGTCAATACGCCCTCTGTCAAGGAAATGTCTCCGGTGTTTCGCGCTATCATGGGTCCCACAATCTTGTCCCATTCTTGCGTTACACGTATCTCCTTGATGTGCTTGTCTGCACCAATCGCCACAAGGTATTGTTGCAACACGCTGCCCAAATTTTCAGGATCTTTCCGCTTCACAATTGTGATTTGTTGATTTTTTGATTTATGATTTTTGAATTATTTGCCAGCAATTTTTAGGGCAAGTCCTATTACAAGAATGTCGTTGCCGCGATTGTTGCCGCGCCAATTTTCAAATTCTTCTTCAAATGCCTTGCGCTGTTCGAGCATTGGTTCGTTGGCGTGTTTCATAAGAAGTTGACGGAGGTATTGGTCGCCGTAGCGGGCGTTTTGCGAGCCGCCGCGCTGATTGACGTAGCCGTCGGTTTTGAGGTACAGTTTGTCGTCTTTTTCGAGGGTGATGTTTCCTGTTGTGTAATTTTTGCGTCTGCCAAACGACACCGCAAAATTCATCCTGTCGCCACGAAATTCGTGGACGTCCACTTCGCGGCGGCTGGTGCCGGGGTACGCCTTGCGCACAAGGCAAAGACTGCCGTATGCGCCCGCGTAGGAGAGTGTGCGCTCGCGTTGGTTGATGATGCACACGGTGAAATTGACTGGCACATCCTCGTCGGTTTCGTGCCGGTATCCGTCGCGCTCGGCGATGTGGGCGTATTTAGTGCGCAGAGCGTCAAGCACTTCGCCAGCCTGAATATTTTCGAGTCCGTTGCGTTGCACAATGTCTTCGAGCATCAAAACGTTTTGGAGGCCTTTGAGAAGTCCTATCTCGCCCGAAATGCCGCAGTTGCCACACGCCACGAGTATGTTGTCGCGGATAGATATCAACTTGTAAAAATCCCCTCCAACCATCTCAAACGGCTTGTGCAGCAAGAAAAAGTCGGAAAACAGCACCTTGATATGCCCCGGATCGGTGTAAGAGGTTCGTTGCAATGCCAACAGACTCTGTATCACGTCGATACGGCGGATTTTGAGACTTTCTACCGTAGTTTTTAAGCGGTTGCCCTCCTGTTCCCTTGCGGTGAGGGTGTGGCGGATTGCGTCGGCGTCCTTGGATGCCGATGCGGCGGCTTTTTCGGCAAGTTGAAGTTTAGACTCCAAATCGTCGATTTTTTTGCGGAGGTTGGAGGTGTTGGCGGCAGAATCTATGCGCATACGGCGCAATACAGACCTTTGCATCAGGTACAATACCACCGCTGCAACGGCTACTATTGATGTTATTATAAGTGCTGTTAACATTTTTCTATATTGACAACGTTTGGCTGCATTGCCAAAACGCGGCGCAAAGTTAAATCATTGCTGTTACAATGCAAAATCAAAATTGCCGCCTTAAAGAGTTGCTGTTGTTTATCATGCTGCAAATCAAATGAATACGCCGCTAAATTTTTTTTAAGTTAATTTAATGCAAATTTTTTTTTTAAAAAGATTTCGCCAATTCAAAAATCTTTGATAATTTTAGCGAAATTTTCAGAGCGTGTCCTATTTGGCACGGCACACGGTTTTTTGGCATCAATATTGTTTAAGCGTTAACGATGCCGCAGAAACTGACAGCGTGGCAAATTTAAGAGACAACAAAAAAAATGGAAATCGAACAATGTCGAACAAAGGTCATAATACATTAAGCGCGAGGGTCAGCCAGATTAAAGGCTGCCTTTTGGTGTGTCTGTATGTGATGCTTGTCGTGGCTATTACGCACGGCAAGGCATACGCACAGCCGTCGCAGGATGTCATTAAGGCCAATCTTATCCTATCTTGTTCAGAATCAGTAGAATGGAAAAATTATAAATCGCCTACGGAGTTCTCCATCGCCGTGTATGGCTCGATGCCGGAGGAGTTGATACCGCTCAGAGAGCAGTCGAAGACCCGCCGCATCAACGACCGTCCCATTGTAATAAAGCATTTCCGCCGCATCAAGGAAATGACGCCTACCGACGTGGTGTATATCAACAACAAGGCCAACGAGGAACTCGAAGATATTTACAATTACGCCACTGCAAACAAGTCGCTTGTTATCACCGACCGTGCGCCGTCAGACAAGTACTTCATGCTCAACATCTTGCTGCACGACAACGACAAGCAGTTTGAGGTAAACGCCGCCAACGCCAAGGACATGGACTGCATTGTAACCGACAAACTCACCAACCAAGGCGGCTCCACGCTTGACCTCCGCGTACTTTATAATAAGAAGAGCAAGGAAATCAAAGCCAAGGAGGAACGCCTTCAATTGCAGGAGGAGGAACTTGTGCGCCGTCAGGCAGAACTCGACGAGCAGATTAAGAAAAACGAGCAGGTGCAGAAGGAAAACACCGCGCTTGCTAAGCAACTCCGCGAAACCGAGTACCAGATTGAGGCTCAGAAGGCCACGGCTGCGATGCTCATGGCGGAAGTGGAGACCCAGCAGAGCAAACTCGCCCTCAACCAGCGCAAACTCAACGAGCAGGATCAGCAAATCACTCGCAAACAGGAGCAAGTGGACGAGGCCAACAAGGAACTCCGCGCACGTGAAAACGAACTCTTAGACCGTGAGGAAAAAATACGCCAGCAAGAGGACGCCATCGACCGTCAAGACATCACCATCAACCAGCAGCGCACCGCGATTACGGGCGTGATTATATTCATCGTAGTCGTAATATTCCTTATCATACTTATAATAAGGTCTATCCGCGAACGCGCCCGCGCCAACATCGCCCTCCGCCGCAAAAACCAGGAGTTGAACCAACAGAAGGAGGAAATCGACAAGCAGGCGGCGCAACTTGAAGGCGTCAACAAGGAACTCGAAAAACTCTCCATCGTGGCGGGCAAGACGCAGAATGCCATCGTCATCATGGACAGGAACGGATATTTTGAGTGGGTCAATGCGGGCTTCACGAGGTTCTTCGGCTACACGCTGCAACTCCTCCGCAACGAGCGCGACGAAAACATTGTAAACGTGAGCGGCAACAAGAGCATCCGCAACATATTATTTAAATGTGTAAGCAACAAGCAGACCATCGTCTTTGAGAGCGACAGCCACACGCGTTCTGGTAAAAAAATAGCCACGCAGACCACCCTCACGCCCATACTCAACGAAAAGGGCGACGTAACGCAACTCGTGGCAATCTACTCCGACATCAACAAATTGAAGGAACAGGAGGCAGCCATCCGCAGCCAGAACGAGGAACTTCTGCAACAGAAAAACACCCTCGAAATGCAGAAGACGCAAATCGAGGAGCAGACCAAGAGCATCAAGCGCGGCATCGACTATGCGCAGACCATCCAGCGCACCATCCTGCCGCCCAACGAACTGATACAGCAATACTTCGACTGTTTCGTATTGTTCCGTCCCAAAGACATTGTGAGCGGCGACTTCTATTGGTTTTCAACGGCTCAGGACGGCGACAGGCAGTACCAGTTTATCGGCGACTTCGACTGCACGGGACACGGTGTGCCGGGTGCATTCATGAGCCTTATCGGCAACCGCGTACTCAACGAGGTAATCAACGTGCGCAGCACATATTCGCCCCGCGACATCATGGACGCGCTCAATGCGGGCATCATCAAGGCTCTCAAACAGGATCAAAGCACCAACAACGACGGTATGGACACCTGTCTCTGCCGCGTCGAAAAATTGACCGACCACGACTACAAGGTGGTTTTCTGCGGTGCAAAACGTCCGCTCTACTACGTGCCTACCGACGCTACCGAGGTACAGCAACTCAAAGGCGACCGCAAATCAATCGGCGGCACACAGAAGAAGAGGGGCAACGTACAGTTTACCGACCAGGAAATCATCCTGCACAGTGGCGACACTATGTTTCTGTGCAGCGACGGCATCTCAGACCAATGCGACCACGAGCGCAAAAAATTTGGTTCAGACAGGTTTGTAAATATGATTTTGCAATATAGGAACGAACCCATGGAACGTCAGGGCGACCTTTTCTCCAAGGAACTCGACGACTTCCGTGGCAACGAAGAACAGCGCGACGACATCTCCGTCATCGGCATTAAATTTAGATAACAGACAATGGGCAAGACATTTAACATATTAATGCAACGTGTGGCACTGACGATTGTGCTTCTGGCGGCGGTGATAACGATAGCACCGCTCACCGCCAAGGCTCAGATCAGTCAGGAGGCTTTGCGCGCCCATTGGATTCTCACGCTATCCGAATACGTAGATTGGCCCGGCAACGAATATACCGAGGAATATTCCATTGGTGTATATGGCTCCACCGCGCCAGAGTACAACGAACTTGTAAAGATGAACGACAACGGCTCCAAGATGAAAGGCAAGCCATTTGCTGTCAAGCAGTTTAAGAAGGTGAAGGACATTACGCCCACGCACATTCTGTACGTCAATTCTGGCTCCAACGGCGACCTTCAAGCCATCAGCAACAAACTCAAAAACGACAGCACACTGATTATTGTATCAGATACCGCCAAGGACAAAAACTTGCAGCCGTGCTTTATGATCAACCTTTTGCTCAAAGGGCGTGGCAACCAGTTTGAGGTAAACAGCGGCAAGGCGCGTTCGGTAGGCATTGATATTTCAGACAAAGTGCTTGCACAGGGCGGTACAAAAATCGACCTCCTCAACCTCGTGGAAAACAAGGACAAGGAACTCCAAGAGCGTGAAAACATGCTTATGGTGCAAGAGCGCAAACTCCAGCAACAGGAGAAAGACCTCCGTGCTCAGATAGCCGAAAACGATGTGGTGCAAGAAAACATCCTTTTAGTACAGGCGGAACTCGAAAACAAGGAGCGCGAAATTGAGGAGCAGAAACAGATAGCCGACAATCTCGTGCAAAACGCCGAAAGGCTTAAAAACCAACTACTTCGCAACAATGTCCGCCTCAAAGAGCAGGAAAAGGAAATCATAGAGAAGCAAGAGGAACTCGACAAATCAAGCCGCGAACTCCTCAAACAGCAGGATCGCATCGCCGAGCGTGAGCGGCAGATAGAAGCACACGAGCAGAAATTGAGTTCACAAACTGGCGAAATCAACAAGCAGCAGCGCATCATTGTGATTGCGTCGATATTTGCGGGCATCATCTTGTTGCTCGTAATCCTGACCATGATTTCCAGCATCTCCCGTAAGAGGAAAAACCGTCAGCTTGCGCGGCTCAACGATGAGGTGGATCGTCAGAAAGACCACATTCTCTCGCAGGCGGAGCAGTTGAAGCAGATTAATAAGGAGTTGGAAAAACTCTCCATCGTTGCCTCCCAGACTGACAACGGCGTCGTTATCATGGACGACATCGGCAATGTAGAGTGGGTCAACAAGGGCTTCTGCAACATGTACGGCTACACGTTCAAGGATTTGAAGGTAAATTCTACCGACAGCCTTACTGGTTTCTATGCGTCTAACCCCGACATCATGACCATCAAGGACGAGTGCCTCAGCACGTCAGAATCGAGGGTGTTTGAGTGCGAGATAGTTACGAAGCAGGGCAAGAGCATCTGGGTGCAATCTACCCTCACGCCTATCCTCGACGAAAACAACAACATCGCCCGTCTCGTTACCATCGACACCGACATCACGCAGATTAAGGAGCAGGAACACGCAATTATGAAGCAGGGCGAAACTCTTGCAAAGCAGCGTGACGAACTCGCACAGCAAAACGAGTTTATCTCCGAGCAGAATGCGCACATCAATACAAGTCTTACATACGCCAAGACAATCCAAGACATCGTGATGCCGTTGGAGGTGAATATCACCAAGTATTTCAGGTATTTTGGCGTGTTTATCCCGTTGCAGATAGTCAGCGGCGACTTCTATTGGTTTACTCGCGTGCCAGACGACGAAAGGCTCGCTTTCACCGCCGCCGTAGATTGTACGGGACACGGTGTGCCGGGCGCGTTCATGTGCATGATTTCCACACGTTTGCTCTCCGAAATCATCGTGGAGCATAAGGTGCTTGACACTGCCAAAATCCTCGAACAACTCAACACGGGACTCGTTGCCGCCCTCAAACAGGAGGAGACCGACAACAACGACAGCCTCGAGATATGTATATGCAAGTTTTGCAAGACCGGCGAGCGCGACTACGAAATGTCGTTCTCTGGCGCAAAACGTCCGCTCTACGTATATCACGACGACACGCAGACCCTCGACACGCTCAAAGGCGACCGCAAGACCATCGGCGGCCTTATGTCGATGCGCAATGCAATGTCGTTTACGTCCGAGAGCATGACGCTGCACAGCGGCGACAAGATTTACATGACCACGGACGGCATGATTAATCAGTTTGACATCAACAACAAAAAATACGGCAGCGACCGTTTTGTGTCGCTCCTCAAAGAGATTTCGCCCAAGGAACTGCCCGAGCAGAAGGAAATCATCGTGCAAGAGTACGAGGCCTACCGGGGCGACGCGGAGCAAAACGACGACATCACCGTATTTGCAGTGCAGTTGATATAAAAGATAATTTGGATACACTAAACACTAAAAAGACATACTATGGCATTAGTAGAAAACGGAAGGGACATCTTTGAGACCATGTTTGAAAACAATGTGGTCGTGTGTTACATTGGTCCATTTGACGGGCAAATCCTTTCTCTGTTGGCTTCCAATATCGAAGATTCCCTTTGGGACGATCCTAAGCGCGGCAAGAGGTTTTTCAAAATCTTCATCGAGCTTAGCCAAAATATCTATCTGTATTCCAAGGAGAAGGTGGACGGTCTCGACAAGTCTGCGGGTGTCGGTCTTATAGTTATCAAGGAGTACGACGAATACTTCCAATTCATCACTGGCAACATGGTGGATCACAACGATTATGTGAAACTCACCGAAAAGTGCGAGCAGATTTGTTCCAAGACCCGTGAGGAGTTGCGCGAGTTTAAGCGTCAGCAGAGGTCTATGTCGCGTTCCGATTCGGACGGTGGCAACATCGGCATCATCCAGTCCACCATCCTCAGCGGCTATCCTCCGGCATACACGTTCCACAAGATAGACGACGACAACTACTTCTACATCTTGTCAATCAGGATAGATAAATAGTGAGGTGGAGTTGTGGAAATTACCGAAAAATATTCTTCTATGAAGGATAGTTTTCGGTAATTTTCGTTTATTAAAGCCGCCGCCGGCGGCGGTATGGCGGGCGAGCCGCCCACATTCCAATCATAACATTCCGTCTATCATTACAAATGCCGCCCAATACAGAGGATTTGGGAATTTGGTACGGACGGTCTTTTGCGCGGCGATGAAGGCGGCGCGTTTAGATTGTCCGGCGGTGAGGTTCTTAAAAAACTCTACCATCAATAGTTGCGTGGATTCGTCGGCTACTTTCCAAAGGCTCATTATAATGGTCTGTGCGCCCGCTTTCTTAAAACCGCGCTGCAAACCAAACACGCCTTCGTCCGTTATCTCGCCCAAGCCTGTCTGACACGCCGACAACACCACCAAATCCAATCCGTTGAAATCCAACCTTGAAATTTCTTTTGCGGTCAGTACTCCGTCGTCCGCGCCTTCGGGAATTTCGCTGGTGCGGTTGGGGTCGAGCGTGGAATTTGCACCGGCAAACAGCAATCCGCTGCAACTCAATGATTTGTCTTCGTCGTTCTGCGACACTGACGCATAAAATGAGTATCCGGCGTTTTTGATTTTGCCCTCGTTTTCATAAAAACCGTGTGTGCCGATGTGCAGGATTTTGATGCCTGAGCCAGAGAGGTTTTTGAAGGATTCTTCTGTGGCGGCGGCGTCTGAAAGTGCGCTTACATCGTAGTTTGCCGAGCGGAGAAGTGTGGCTATGGTTTCGGATTCCCATTTGGTGCCTTCGAGATAACCCATGCCCACGCCGCCGCCGCGCAGATTGTCGGCAATCTGTGGAATGTCGCGGAATTGTTGACGGGTGCTGTCGTCTTCGTTCTTCAAATTTTGCCATTCGTCCTCTGAAAATTCGTATTGTATGCCGCCGTAAGTGGAGGCTTTGCGATTGGGATTTATCGTGCGCTCCAATGCAAGTTCGCGGGTGGAGGAGAGGCGGTAAGTGTCGTATTTTTCGGCGAAAATTTTGCCTTTGTCGTCGCTCAGATATTCCACGGCAATGGTGTGGAGTTGTCCGGAGGGGGAGAAATAGACGTTTTTGACGCCTTTGAGGTACTGCGCCAACGGTTGCCAAATGAGGTTGTAAAGTTTTGGCGTGGTGTAATATTCCTGTGGCTTGATGCCCCAAAAAGTGTCTGTATCATAGAGTTTTACCAAAGAGGGGGATTCCATGCCTTTTTTCAGCACAAAGGCGGCGTATATTATTTGCTTGGCTTCGGGGTCTTTTATCATTGCAAATTCTATCGCCAAGTCGTTGTCTTTGAGGTTTTTCTGAATGTCGCGCCAAGAGATGGAAATATTCTTTGTGTAGTCGCCGAGAGCCTTGGACGATTCCACGAGAAGGCGTTCTTCTTGCTCTATTGCCATTGATAACGAATCTGCGTCCATTGGTCTTGCTGCAATTGGCATTTGGTTGAGTTGGTCGAGCAGTTCGCGGTTGGCTTTTATCTTTTGGTAACGGTTTGCAAAAATGGTGTCGCTGCTCTGTTCGATTATTTTTTGGATTTCTACTTCGGTGTTTAGTAGCAGCCCCTTCGACAATACAAGACCGTCGTATGCAAGCGCGGCATATACGTCTTTGTATGTTGGCTCTGCGGAAAGTTTGTATGCGAAAAACGGGATTTTGTAGTTGTAAAAATTGGAAAATATTTTCCAAAAACCTATGCGGTCGTTGTACGACATCGACGCAAAATTTTGTAGGATGTAATTTTGGGTGCGGGTGAATGTTTGCTGATGATAGTATGAGGATTTTTCAAAGTTTTTGTCATAGAAATAAACTTCCGACAGTACAAGAAGCGATATATTATATTGTTGATGGTGTTCGCCCCATATTTTCTTTTTGAGTTCCAATGCAAGATTGCCATACTTGATAGCCTCGTCAAAATGGTCGGCTTGGAAATTGGTTACCGCGAGGTTTTCCACCAATGTTGCATAGAAAGGATGTTCTTCGCCAAAATTTTTTTTGATGATTGCCAACGCTTTTTTTTCTACACTGATTGCGTCGTCAAATTTTTCTATTTCGCAATAAAATGCGGCAAGATTGCACAACGATACGGCATAATTAGGGTTTTCCTCTCCAAAAGTCTTTTTGATTATTTCTATTGCTTTTGTTTCAAGTTCTATCGCCTCGGTAACGTTGTTAATTTTATACTTAAACATTGCAAGTTGGTGCAATGAAGTGGCATACGAAATGTGTTCTTCTCCCTCTCTTTTTTTTCTATATTCCATCACAATCTGTTCAAGCCTGATTGCTTCTTTTAGGTTGTTAATGTCCGAATTGTATGATGCAAGATTGTGTAATGCTGAGATGTATTCGGGATGTTCTTCGCCCACTTTTTTCCTTATTTTTTCCACAGCAATGGTTCCGTATTTGACGGCTTCCGTGAAGTTTTCGCCCCTTGAATAAAACGACGCAAGGGCGGCCAGCGACTTTGCATAATCATAATCGTCTTCGCCCGATGCCTTTTTTAAAGTTTCTGTTACAATATTGCCAAGCCTGATTGCCTCGGCAGAATTGCCAATCAACGAATAATTGTTGGCAAGTTTTTCCAGCGATTCGGCATAGTCATGATGTTCCTCGCCCAACTTTGCCTTGCGGATTTCCAACGCTATGTTGATAAGCCTGATTGCTTCTGGGTAGTTTGCAATCTGTTTGTAATACTCCGCGAGGTCGTTTGCCGCCGTGGCATAGAGGAGGTGCTGCTCGCCCAACACATTTTTGCGGGTTTCCATTGTGAGAGTTTCGAGCCTTATGGCCTCGGCGTAGTTGCCTTGGTCGTTGGCTTTTTCGGCGAGTTTTTCGTTGCAATCCGCTATTTTCAATGCCGCACGGTGGTAGTTGGGCGATTTTGGTTTGAGTTTCGCCTTGTCGAGCGAGTCGCTCTGCATCAAATACGGCAGTGCCTCCTCGTATTTTTCCGCGTCAAAAAGTTGGACGCCTTTTTGGTAGAGGAGGTTTGATTGCTTGCTCTGCGGCGTGGCAATGAGCGGCAGGAGCAAGAGGATGAGGGTAAGGATTTTGCGCATAATAAGATGTATTTTTATGCGCCAAAGTTACAAAAATTCTTTTGCAATCTGCAATTTTTTGCAAAAAAAATGCTATTCCTCATCCGATTCCTTGATTTCCTCCAATTCGAGCCACCGCGTTTCCTTAGCGTCGAGTTCGGCGAGTAGGGCGTCCATGCGCTGCGAGAGGCGGGTGATTTCGGCGATGTCGGATGTGCCGCCGGAGAGTAGGCTTTCGATTTCGTTTTTTTCGGTTTCGAGGGCGGCGATTTCCTTTTCGAGTTGCTGGTATTCGAGGTTGAGTTTGTAGGTGAAATTCTTTTTGCGGCGTTCCGATTGATGAGTGTCGGATTTTTTGGGGGCTGACGGCTCGTCGGGTTGTGGCGCGGTTTGACGCTCCTGTTGTTTTTCGTCCTCCTTTTGGGTGAGATATACGGTGTAGTTGCCGGGGAAATTGCGGATGTTGCCTCCGTCCTCAAAAACGAGTAGATGCTCAGCCACCTTGTCGAGGAAGTAACGGTCGTGCGACACCACTATCAGGCAGCCGCTAAACGCATTGAGAAAGTCCTCCAAAACGTTCAGGGTGATGATGTCCAGGTCGTTGGTGGGTTCGTCGAGGATGAGGAGGTTGGGGTTTTGCATCAGCACGGTCATCAGGTAAAGCCTCCTGCGCTCGCCGCCGCTCAACTTCGCCACGGGCGTGTATTGCATTTTGGGCGGGAAAAGGAAGTATTCGAGAAACTGCGAGGCGGAGAGTTTCCTGCCGTCGCCAAGGATTACCACTTCCGCAATGTCCTTGATGATGTCTATAACGCGCTGATTTTCATCGTATTCTATGCCGGTCTGTTGGTAATAACCCGGCACAACAGTTTCGCCCATCTCCACAACGCCCGCATCCGGCTGCAAACGCCCCATTATTATATTAAGGAGTGTGCTTTTGCCGCAGCCGTTGACTCCGCAGATGCCGATTTTGTCGTTTTTCTGGAACGAATACGTGAAGTCGTCAATCAACTTCCTGCCGTCAAACGATTTGCTGATGTGTTTGAGGTCTATGACCTTGTTGCCGAGGCGGTGCGCCGTGCCGGTGGCGATGTCCACTTTGCGGTTGTCGATGCGGCGTGATGCAAATTCTTTGAGTTCGTAAAAACTGTCTATCCTGTACTTCGCCTTGCCGCCACGCGCCTTGGGCATACGCGAAATCCATTCTGACTCGCGGCGGAGCAAGTTGTTTGCCTTGTCGATGGCGGCGGAGAGGTTTTGGATGCGCTCTTCGCGTTTGCGGAGATAATAGGCGTAGTTGCCTGCATACGTGTATGTTGTGTTGTCTTCTATCTCGATGATGCAGTCGCAAACGTTGTCGAGGAAATACCGGTCGTGCGTTACCATGAGGAGCGTGGTGCGGGTGTCGTGGAGGTATTTTTCGAGCCATTCGGTCATGTCGGTGTCGAGGTGGTTGGTAGGCTCGTCGAGGATTAGCATGTCGGGATGCTCTATCAGCACGTCGGCGAGGGCGATGCGTTTTTTCTGACCGCCTGAGAGCGTCCCAATCACTTGGTCGAGGTCGTCGATGCGGAGTTTGCCGAGGATTTGGCGCATGTCTGTCTCGTAGTCCCACGCGCCGAGGGCGTCCATCTCGGCTTGCGCGGCGGCAATGCGGGCATGGTCGCCGGAAGCGAGAGCCTCTTCGTAGCGCGCCGACACTTGGGCGAGTTGGTTGCTTACGGATAGTATCTGTTGGCGCACGGTGAGGCTGTCGTTGAGGACGGGATCCTGTTGCAAGTAGCCTATTTTCAAGCCGTTGCGGAATACTACGCTGCCACCGTCGGCATCGGCTTTGCCGCCAATGATGTCGAGGAGCGTGCTTTTGCCCGTGCCGTTTTTGGCGATGAGGGCTGTCTTTTGGTCTTTCAAAACGGAGAACGTGATGCCCTCAAACAGCACCTTGTCGCCGAAAGCCTTGGAGAGATTCTCCACTTGGAGGTATGTGATTGTTGCCATGACGCAAAGTTAATGATTTATATCAATCCCACCAAAAATAATATGGATAAAAAATATTTTGCTGTACTGTGTTGATTGTCAGTTATTTGTGAATATTATGCTAAAAAAAAGCGCAAAAAACCTAAAAAATGTTTTCTTTACATTGAATTTCTTTTTATTTTTGTGCCGTGGAAGTGTGGCGACTAATACGCTGCCGGATTCCGCTCAACAATACAACAAGTAAAATATATGCTAAAACACTTCATATTGTTTCTGAAAGGGTTTTCGATGGGCCTTGCAAATGTTGTCCCCGGTGTGTCCGGAGGTACGATTGCATTGCTTGCGGGTATTTTTGAACGGTTTGTACACGCGCTTAAATCATTCGACATCGAGGCTTTAAGGCTTCTTTGTAAGTTTAAGTTCAAAGAATTTGCAGAGCACACCGACCTGTTGTTCCTGACAGTGCTTTTGTCAGGAGAGGTTATTAGTATATTTACCGCTGCCAAATTGTTGTCCTACCTATTCACCATAAACAACGGCATTTACGTTTGGGCGTTTTTCTTCGGATTGATTCTCGTATCGGTGTATTTCGTTGGCAAAACTGTAAAAAAATTCACTGTTTTCAATTTAATCCTGATGCTGGTGGGTGCGGCTTTGGCTTACGGAATGTCCGTTATCACCCCCGCCACCGAAAGCGACAATCCTTTTTACCTCATATTCTGCGGCGCGATAGCCATCTGCGACATGTTGCTGCCAGGCATTTCGGGCAGTTACACGTTGATATTGCTCGGCAACTACAAATTGGTGGTGATAGACGCGATTTCGCATATTGATTTGAAGATATTGGTGCCGTTTGGAGTGGGTGCAGCGATAGGATTCTTGGCGTTTTCGAGGTTCTTGTCGTGGCTGATGAAAAATTACGGCGACCAAACCACCGCCACATTGACGGGATTTGTGTTTGGTTCGCTCGGTTTCATCTGGCCGTGGAAAAACCCGCAGTACGCCACCGAAATCATAGGCGACGGCATCGTAAACGAGGTGCGCGATTCGCACGGACAGCCCGTTGTGGAGCATTGGGACAAATACCTGCCCGAACTCGACAGCGACACTTTTATAGCAATCGCGTTGATGCTACTCGGCATATTGACGCTTGCCGTCATCGAAAAACTCGCAAACCGCAAGAAGGACAACGAAAAGCCGAAACCGGTGAGCGATATTACTAACGAAATTTGATTAAATCAGTATAAGAAAAATGTTGCAGGAAACTATCAAAATGAAGGCCAAGACCTACGAGGGCTTGGAAGACGTATTGGGACGCGAACTCATGCGCATGGGTGCGGAGGACGTGGATACTGATGTTTGCACCGTTACTTTTAGCGGCGACAAGTATCTTCTGTACCAAGCAAACTACGAATTGAGGACGGCTCTCAAAATCTACAAGCAAATCTCCAAATTTGAGTTCGCCAACGCAGACGAGTTCTATGCGCACTTCAAGGAGTACCGATGGAGCAAGATTCTCAACATATACAAGAGTTTCAGAATCGAAGTGATTGGTACATCTGATGTGGTTGACGTACAGGAGGTTAAGACAAGCGTTACGAAGGTTATCTGCGACTATTTCAACGAGAAGTCGCGCAAGACTCCGCCCCACGACAACTCCAATCCCTCTGTGGTAATCGTCCTCGAATTGCAGGACGGCCGCTGCGAGTTTATGCTCGACGCATCGGGTCCCTCGCTCGCGCACAGGGGTTACAAGGTTTCGGGCGGCAATACGGCATACGACGAGGTATATTCGGCGGGATTGGTGCAACTCTCTGGATGGAAGGCCAACACCAACTTCATCGTTCCAAACTGCGGCGCGGCTACATTGCTCATCGAGGCGACGATGATTGCCTACAACATTCCGGCGCAGATATGCAGGGAGAGTTTCGGCTTCTTCACCTGGAGGGACTTCGACGAGGTGCTGTGGACCGACGTCAAAAACTCGGCGCGTCTCGCCGTCAAGCACAACGGTGAGTTTGCCCACAAACTCCTCGGTTACGAGACCGACGACTCGCTCGTAAAGGCGGCGTCCCAGAATATCAAAAAGGCGATGCTCGACAAGTACATCGACGTGCAACTCGAAGACCCATTGACGGTGGAAGTGCCGGACGGCGACAATACGGTGATGATTATCGCGCCCAAGATCAACCCCTTCAACGTGGAGGAGACGAGGAGCAAGGTAGATGAGTTGTCGAAGATGGCAAAACGCACCTACAAGAACGCCAAAGTGTGGATACACACCGATTTTGGCGAGATGCCCAAGGCCATCGGCATACAGCCACGCAAGGAAACCGACATCAAATACGGCAACGAAGCAAATAAATTGGCACTTTATTAAAAAAAGTTGCACAAAAATTGCGCTGTATTCAAGATATTTGTTAAATTTGCATTATCAAACTAACAAAAAAATAGCAAGCGAAAATGGAAGCGAATATCCACGGACTATACGAGAAATTTAAGGCGGGCGACCTCATCGCTACGCACGAGGGGGTTATCAACCCCAAGGTCATCGACGATTTCTTAGCGAAGACCGAGGATACGCTCAACAATATCGGCGAGAACCCCAAGAAAATCCGCAAGGTCTATAACATCGTGGTGGAGGCGATACAGAACCTATTTCACCATCAGACGGTGCCACCGGCGGATTTCATCAAGAATATGGGGCTTGACGGCGACAAATATTCCTTCTGCACGATGGTAAAGGAAGGTATGGGTTACAAGATTATCACTGGCAACTTCGTAAACTACGACGTAGCCAGGCAACTCAAACAGCGCATCGAGCAACTCAATTCTCTCTCGCACGAGGAACTCAAAAACCTCTACAAAATTGTACTCGACAATAACGAATTTACCGAAAAAGGTGGCGGCGGACTCGGCTTCATCGAGATGGCGAGGAAGTCTGGCAACAAATTCGTTTACGATTTTGTAAAATATGACGATAAATACAAATTTTTTGTACTTGAAGTACTTGTAAACTAACTAATATAAAGTAATAAAAATGGATTCGATAAATATAGAAGGTACGCCCAAAACCCCTACAATCTCATTTGACGCGGAGACAAGCGTCATCGAAATCAAGGGACGTTCCATACCCGAAAACTCAATAGAGTTTTACAAGCCCCTCGTGGACTGGCTCGACAAGTTTGCGGATGTGGCTCAGGGCACTGTGAATGTTAACATCCAACTCGAATACTTCAACACGAGTTCGTCGAAGTGTATCCTCGACGTGTTTAAGAAACTCGAAAACTTGCAGAATAGAAACCGTGCGGAAGTAGTAATCAATTGGTACTACGAAGAGGACGACGAAGACATGCTCGAAGCGGGCGAAGACTATCAGTCTATCCTCAAGATACCGTTCAACATGGTGGAGATTGCAGAATAACTGTGTGCATATACACCAATCGGATCCGGACGGCATATCGTAAGAATTATGCTTGTTTAGTTAGATTTTAAGAGGACTTGGAACACCCCAAAATCAATAAAATCTCCGTCGTAGGCCTCGGTTACGTTGGCTTGCCCCTTGCATTGCTATTTTCAAAAAAGTATGCGGTAGTAGGCTACGACACCAATCGTAAAAGGGTAGGGGAGTTGCAGGGCGGACACGACTCCACCGGCGAAACTCCCGACGAAGCCCTGCGTTTTGCTATTGAGAATGGGCTTAATATCACCGACAATTTTTACGCGCTCTTTGCCTCGGATGTGTTTATTGTAACCGTTCCAACGCCCGTTGATACCAACAACCGCCCCGACCTCTCGCCGCTTTTGGCAGCCTGCAAAACCATTGGGATGTCTTTACCTCGTAAACGCGGCATTGTAATATTCGAATCCACCGTATATCCGGGAGTTACAGAAGAAGTATGCGTTCCCGAAATAGAAAGGGTGTCGGGGCTGAAGTTTAATGTAGATTTTTTTGCCGGTTATTCGCCCGAACGCATCAACCCCGGCGACAGTATCCACACCGTAGAAAACATCATAAAAGTAACGTCTGGCTCCACGCCGGAAGTCGCCCAAATAGTTGACAATCTTTATAAATCTGTATTGAAAAACGGCACTTTTCCCGTGTCGTCAATCCGCGTGGCGGAAGCTTCCAAGATAATAGAAAACTCTCAGCGCGACGTCAATATCGCCTTTATGAACGAATTGGCGAAGATTTTTAACGCGATGGGCATCGATACCAACGAGGTAATCGACGCCGCCTCCACAAAATGGAATTTTATCAGGATGCGCCCCGGTCTCGTGGGTGGTCATTGCATCGGAGTTGACCCTTATTATCTCATCCAAAAGGCTCAGGTTTATGGCATAATGCCGCGTGTGATGATGGCGGCGCGTAGGCTCAACGACGGTATGGGCGAATATGTTGCCAGTCAGGTTATCAAACTGATGAACCTGCGCGGCATCTTGGTAAAAGACGCAAAAATTCTTCTTTTGGGCTTTACTTTCAAGGAAAACTGCCGCGACATCCGTAATACAAAAGTAGCCGATATTTACAGCACATTACGCCAATATACGCCGAATATCTTGGTTGTTGACCCGTGGGCGGATGCGGTGCAGGTGCGTGATAGATATGGCGTTGAGATTGTTGGCGACGTGGCAAAATGTGGCAGCGGATATGATGCCGTGGTATTGTGCGTGGCGCATAGCGAGTTCAAGGATTTGGACGTAAGGGCAATGCTGAACGCCGAGGGCGGTATTGTATATGACGTGAAAAGTTTTCTGCCCAAGGATGTGGCGGATGGTAGGTTGTAAATTATAAATATTATTTCATTATGAATTTCAAGGACTTATGCACACAGCGGTACTCCGTGCGCGGATATGCCGCCGATGCCGTTGGCGACGACGACATCAACTACATCTTAGACTGCGCCCGCCTTGCTCCGAGCGCGGTAAACTATCAGCCGTGGAAATTCTACGTCGTCAAGAGCGACGAAGGACGCGCACAATTAAGGCGCAGTTATCACCGCGAATGGTTTGATACTGCGCCTTTGTACATTGTTTGCGTCATTTGCCATGATGCGTCTTGGCATCGTCAGGCGGACGGCAAAGACCACGGCGACATCGACATCGCAACTGCCGCCGAGCATATTTGCCTCGCCGCCGCCGAGAGAGGTCTCGGTTCGTGTTGGGTGTGCAACTTTGACGCGAAGATGGTTCACGCTCAGTTGCAACTTGCAGACACCGAGGAGGTTGCGGTGCTGATTCCGATTGGCCGTCCCGCCGATGGCGTTGCGCCTGTTGCCAAGAAACGGAAAGAGATTTGTGAAATTGTTCGCTACTTATAACATTCCCAAATCTTTGCCACCTTTTCGTCGTCCATTTTCTTGGTGAAAAGGCTTACGACAAATACCACCAAAAAGCCGCCAACCATTGCGATTGCGCCGCAGTTGATGGGGGAGAAGGGGTTGCCGGCGAGCATATTGGCGAGTGTGATGCCAACGCCCCAAATGAAGCAAGCCCAAACCGATGCCGTAGTTACCTTTTTCCAATAAAGACCGAGCATAAACGGTGCGAGGAATGCACCCGCCAACGCGCCCCACGAAATGCCCATCAATTGGGCGATGAATGTGGGCGGATTCAAGGCAATCATTAGGGATATTACAATAAAGAACACAATCAACACCCTCATTATCACTACCTTGCGGCGTTCAATTTTGGCGGAGAGTTCTTCGTCTATCTGTCCCGATTTTACCTCGCCTTCCTCAGATTTTTTGTCGCGGTAGATGAGGTCGAGGGTCATTGTGCTGCTCGATGTCAATACCAACGATGCCAATGTGGACATTGATGCCGACAATACCAACAAAACCACAAGTCCGATAAGAGCGTCGGGCAATCCGTCCAACATTCCGGGGATGATGGAATCAAAATCGAGGCGACCGTTAGGAAGTGTTGGCGGTGTACCAAACAACCTTCCGAAACCACCCAAGAAGTAGCATCCGCCGGCTACAATTACCGCAAAAATCGTAGAGATAATCGTGCCGCGCTTTACGGCTGCATCGTCGGTGATTGAGTAGAATTTGCCAACCATTTGCGGCAAACCCCACGTGCCGAGCGAGGTCAATACAACAACGCCCAATAGATTCCACGGGTCAGGACCCCAAATATCTGCAAACAAGCCGTTTGCATTGGGGTCGGTGTCGGATGGGAGTTGCGCAAGTTGTTCCACGGCAGACGAGAGCCCGCCCTTGGTGGCAAGCACTGCAATTATCACCGCCACAATGCCAAACAACATTATTATGCCCTGCACAAAGTCGTTGAGGGCTGTCGCCTTGTAGCCGCCGAGGATTACATATACAGCCGTCAACGCCGCCATTAATATGACGCACCATTGGTACGGTATGCCAAATCCCATCTCAAACAACGTTGAAATGCCTTTGTAAACGCCCGCTGTATAGGGAATCAGGAACACGAAAACGATGATTGAAGCCACCACGCGGAGGCCTTGACTATCGAACCTCGTGCCGAAAAAGTCGGGCATTGTGCGACTTTGGATGTGTTGCGTCATCGTGCGAGTGCGCCGTCCGAGCAAAATCCACGCCAACAACGAGCCGATTACAGCGTTGCCAATGCCAATCCACGAACTCGAAAGTCCGTATTTGTAACCAAATTGTCCGGCGTAGCCCACGAAGACCACCGCCGAAAAATAAGATGTTCCAAAGGCAAACGCCGTGAGCCACGCGCCCACATTCCTGCCGCCAAGCACAAATCCCTCTACGCTTTTAGCCTGTTTGCGCGAATATACGCCAATGCCAACAGTAAGCGCAAGGAATATTAATGTCAGAATGATTTTGATAAGCATTTTTTTGTATTTAATTATTTATTGAGGAACGATTCCTCTTAAAACGCAAACTGCGTCTGCAACATTACCGTGCTGAAAGAACCGATTGCTCCTTGGGTATCAGTGTAGATGTATTGTGCTTGGAGGCGGCATTGCTTGTAAAACCAGTATTGCAAACCAATTACGTACTTGGTCTGTTCCATACCGCGCAAATCTTTGTTATAATTGAAATAATCGTAACTTGCAACAACGTCAAACTCCTTGAACAACGGAGATGCCACGGTGATGTATGCACCGTCGGAAGGGTTGCCGCCGTCCTTGCCGCCAAGATATTCGGCACGGATTACGACGGGGCGCACGTGCCAATAGTCGGCGCGACCACGGTTGACGTCGGTGCCTGTGGAGCGGTATTCTGCGCCGAAAGACCAACGATGACGCTTGTAATCGTCGCCCGGGTTGATGTTGGGGGTGTAGGTGAACGGACGGTTGGAATCTGTCAAAGCGTTGCCGTAGCCAGTCTGTCCCGACATTACGATTTTGAAAACATTGGTGGGCAATATTTCCAATCTTGCGGCAAAGTCCTTCTTGTTGTTGCGGTCTTTGGAATTGACGCCTTGACCATTGAGGATAGCCATCTCATAATGCAAATGCTTGTTGATGATGTCGCCATACATCATCAAGCCGAGGTCGCGTCCGTACTGAATACCGTACAACGGGTCAGAACCGCAACCGGCAAGGTATGTAGTGGCTTGCGAGTAGATGTCGATGAGTTCCATCTTGGTTGGCGAATAGGGATTTTCGAGTCCAAACGGATGTTTAAACTGACCCATGCGGAAATTCATCTGTCCGCCCTTGAACGCCGCAAAATCGAGGTAATACTCGTTGACAACACCGCAGAAGTCGTACATAAACCAGAAGAACCAACGGTCGGTAATCTGTGCGCGGCAGAATACGTAGGCACGCTTCATATCAAAGGTGTTGGATTTCGGGAAAGTCGGCGGGCCTGGCACGAGACCGTTTGGAGTGTTGATGAATGTCGGGCGCGGATTGCGCTCGTCCTTCTCCAAATAGGTGTAGCCGCCCTGAGCGTAGCCCTTCACCATAAAACGTTTAAACAATTGATCCATAAAAAATGGATTTTTGTCCGCTGGGCCGCGTTGGCCACGTGCGCTGTCCTGTGGAGGCTGCGCCACGGCAACCATCGCCAACAGACAGAACATTGCGCTGATGATTATTCTTTTCATATTATTTTTAATTAATTATTACGCCGCAAAATTAAAACTTCTTAACAATAAACGGAAATATTTTTTTGAAAAAATGAATTTTTATGTAAATTTGCACTTACAAAAACATCAAAAACTTAAATCTGAAAAATGAAACTGAAAGAAAAAGAACTCATTGCAATCACGCATCTTGCGTTTTACATCATTTCGGCTGACGGCATTGCCACTGAGGAAGAATATTCCGCCATCGGCACCGAACTCGTTACATTCGGTCTCAACACCGAAAGAATCGTAGCCACCATCGAGGCTGCCAACGATATGACTTTGGAGGAGGCGGTAGCCATCTGCCGCACGATGAACACGCCGCAGAAGACCTACGCCTGCTCTGTTATGGGCTACATCGTGGCGTCAGACGGCGACATCGACGACGACGAGATGAAGGTCTGGGCAGAAATCGTGGAAAAATGCGACTTCCCAGATATGAGCATCCAAGATGCGCTGGACAATATCAATTTTGTGAACAAGACTGTGGAAGAATAATCCACGCTTGACACATTATTATTATAGCCCCAAAAATATGCTCTTTTTATGATAAAATTAACCTCAGACAACCATAGAAGGGTATATTTTTTGATTGTGAATAAGCGTTAAACTTATAAAATGACTAACACCATAGCAGGCATAAAGAAACCCATATATGGAGGCATCTCCATTTGGGCGATGGCGTTGGGCGGCATTGTGGGGTGGGGCTCCACAGGGTTGCTCGGCATTTCATTTATACCCAATGCCGGTGTGTTAGGCTCAATAATTGGCATCGTCATTTCTGCCATCATCGCATACGTTATATGCGACAATTACGCCTTGATGGTGCGCAAATTCCCGCACGACAGAGGCTCTTTCCATTATACAGGTGAGATTTTGGGCAACGACCACGCTTTTCTCGTAGGCTGGGCGATAGAGATGGCGTACCTTTCGATGATGTGGGCAAACGCGAGCGCATTCGTGATGCTGTGGCGTGGCGTAGTGGGCGACACTTTTGTATGGGGCTATATGTACAACATTGCGGGCTACGACGTCTATTTCGGCGAAGTATTAGCCACAATTGTATTGAAATGCACATTAGGTCTTATAACTACTTATACAATCAAATTAGCCAACATTGTCCGCATTGTGTTTGCCGTGGCGCTTGTGCTATCCACGGTGGTATTATTTGTACTGCTAATCAAAGAGACCGGATTCTCGGTATATAGCGACCAGCTTTTTGTAAAAGACCGTCCGATATTGGAGCAACTGATGAAAATTGTGGTGATGGGCCCATATCTTTTCGTTGGTTTTGAGACAGTGACGCATTTGGTGGATTCCACCAAGGTAAAGACCAGCAAGGTATTCCCGATAGCAGGCATCGCAATATTCTGCGGTATGCTGTTGTACATTATGCTTGTATTGGTGACGGCTTCCTGCGACTGTTCGTTGGAAAGTGACCCCGATACAATCAAGAGTCTAAAAGGCCTCAGCTCCTTTGCAATATTCCGCAGCGTGTATGGAATTTTGGGACAAGAAGGCGTCTATTTGGCGGGTATAGTTGCGTTTTTCGGACTTACGACTTGCGTGCTTGTGTTCCACAGGGCGGCGGCGAGGGTGTTGGCGTTGATGTCGGAATCCAAGATGGCGCCGGCGTTCCTCTCCAAAGTTGATAATCACGGCATTTTTGTAAACGCCAATCTGGTGCTGATGCTGATTTCGATTCCAGTGTTCTTCTTCGGGCGCACGGTGATTGCCTGGAACGCCGACGTCGCCACCATCGCCACCACCATCGTATATGCATACATTTCGATATGCACCTTCCTCTCGGTGCGCAAAGAACCACAAAAACTTCCCAAGGTGATTGCCATCTTGGGCGTCGTGTTTATGGTGATGTTGTTGAGCTTCCTGTTCGTGCCGAGTTTCACCACCACAGTTGACACTCTGAAACGCGAATCATATATATTCTTCACCGTGTGGTCGTTGATAGGTATGGGTTACTATTGGTATCTATTCTGGAAGGACGACAAGCGGCGTTATGGCGAGTCGCCGATGGCGTGGCTTGTGATGGTGATGCTATTGTTTTTCGCCACCACGATGTGGTTCAGGTCAAGTTTTGAGGATGTAATGCGACACGAACACACCGACAGCTGGCTCATCTATTTCGTTGAGAGGGGCGGCGACTTGAAATTTGTGGTGATTGTGATTGCGGTGCTGTTTATGTTCAGCCTCTTTATGGTATTGATGAGACGCGAGCGCGAAAGCCACGCCCAATATTTGGAGTCGGAGGAGCACAAGCAGCACGTCATCTCCCAAAACAACGTGTTGCACGCCTACACCGACCGCCTCAAAAAGAAACGTGAGGAGATTGTGAAGCAGAGGGCTAAGATTCAGAAACAGAAGGACGAGATACAGTCGAGCATCAATTATGCCTACAACATTCAGCACTCGCTCCTGACTCCCGACTCGGTAATCAGCGACATCTTCCACGACAGTTTTCTCCTCTACAAGCCCCGCAACGTGGTGAGCGGCGACTTCTATTGGATGGATCAATTTGGCGATTACAAGGTGTGCGTGGTGGGCGACTGCACGGGACACGGTGTGCCGGGCGGTTTTATGTCTATGCTCGGCATCACCAACCTCAATTACATAGTAGGGCGCGTCCTCGACCCCGACCGCATCCTCAACAAACTCCGCGACGCCATCATCAACGGTCTCCGTCAGCGCGACTGCGAACCGCTTGACACCGTGCCGCCCACTCAGATGGAGCGCAGCCGCGACGGTCTCGATGCCGCGGTGTACGTAATCAACGAGAAGGATCTCTCGCTCTCATACGCCGGTGCCAACAATCCGCTCGTCCTCATCCGCGACAACGAAATCCAGGTTTTCAAGGCTGACAAGATGCCTGTGGGTATTTTTGTGAAGTTGGAACCATTCCATTGCACCGAAATCCAACTCCAAAAGGGCGACTGCCTTTATACGTTCTCCGATGGTTTTCAAGACCAACTCAATCATGAGACAAAGAAGAAATTTCTAAGCCGACATCTCCGCGAACTTCTTCTCGAAATCCACAATCTGCCAATGGATCAACAGAAGGCCATCCTCGAAAAGACCTTTGAGGACTGGCGCGGTCCCGAGGAAAAACAAGTGGACGACGTGGTGATATTTGGCGTCAGGGTTTAAGCAAAAGACTAATTGACAAAATGGCTAACAGCACGGGCGAAAAGAAATACATATACGGAGGTATCTCCATTTGGGCGATGGCGTTGGGCGGCATTGTGGGGTGGGGCTCCACGGTGTTGCCAGGCATCTCTTTCATACCAAAAGCCGGAGTGTTAGGCTCTGTGATTGGCATCGTCCTCTGTACCATAATCGCGTATATTATATGCGCCAATTATGAATTGATGGTGCGCAAGTTCCCCCACGACAGAGGCTCTTTCCACTATACGGGGGAGATTTTGGGCGACGACCACGCTTATCTTGTAGGGTGGGCGATAGAGATGGCTTACCTTTCGCTTATGTGGGCAAACGCGAGCGCATTTGTGATGCTGTGGCGTGGAGTCGTGGGCGACACTTTTGTATGGGGCTACCTGTACAACATTGCGGGCTACGACGTGTATCTTGGCGAAATCATAGCCACAATTGTTTTGAAGTTTACATTGGGTATTATAACTACCTATTCGCTTAAATTCGCCGACATACTCCGCATGGTGCTTGCCGGAGGTCTTTTTATATCCACGGTGGTGCTCTTTGTGCTTTTGATAAGCAAGACCGGATTTTCGGTGTTTGGCGGCGAAAATCTGTTTGCCAACGAGCGTCCCGTATGGGCGCAGTTGATGAAAATTATAGTATTTGGACCATTCCTTTTCGTTGGATTTGAGACTGTAACGCATTTGGTGGATTCCACCAAGGTAAAGCCCCCCAGAATATTCCAGATAGCGGGCTTTGCAATCTTTTGCGGTATGGTATTGTACATTTTGCTTGTATTGATAACGGCGTCCTGCGGCTGCGACTTCAAAAGCACCGCCGATTCGATGCAGCATCTCAAAAACCTCGATACCTTTGCATTGTTCCGCAGCGTCTATGGAATTTTGGGAATGGAAGGTGTTTATCTGACGGCAGTAGTTGCATTTTGCGGACTTTCGACTGGCGTGCTTGTGTTCCACAGAGCGGCGGCGAGGGTGTTGGCGTTGATGTCGGAGTACAAGATGGCGCCGGCGTTTCTGTCCAAAGTCAATAAGCACGGTATTTATGTTAACGCCAATTTTGTGCTGATGCTGACGTCTGTGCCGGTGTTTTTCTTCGGTCGCACGGTAATAGCCTGGAACGCCGACGTTGCTACACTCGCCACATCAATTGTATATGCGTACATTTCGATATGCACCTTTATATCGGTGCGCAAGGAACCGCAGTTGTTCCCAAAAATCGTCTCCATCGCGGGCATCGTGTTTATGGTGCTATTGTTGGGTTGCCTGTTCGTACCGAGTTTCATTTCCGTTGACACGCTGTCTCGCGAATCCTATATGTTTTTCACCGTTTGGGCGGTAATTGGAATGGGTTACTATTGGTATCTCTTCTGGAAGGACAACAAGCGGCGTTATGGCAAGTCGCCGACGGCGTGGCTTGTGATGGTTATGATATTGTTTTTCGCTACCACGATGTGGTTCAGGTTCAGTTTTGAGAATGTAATGAAGACCGAACACACCGACAGTTGGCTCATCGATTTTGTTGAGACGGGCGGCGACTTGAAGTTTGTGGTGATAATGATTGCGGTGTTGTTTATGTTTAGCCTCTTTATGACGTTGGTGAAGCGCGAACGCAAAAGCCACACACAATTCTTGGAGTCGGAGGAACACAAACAGCACGTTATATCCCAAAACAACGTGTTGCAGGCTTACACCGAGCGTCTCAAAAAGAAACGCGAAGAAATTGAGATGCAGAAGGCTAAGATTGAGAAACAGAAGGACGAGATACAGTCGAGCATCAATTATGCCTACAATATCCAACACTCGCTCCTGACGCCCGATTCTGTAATCAGCGACATCTTCCCCGATAGTTTTCTCCTCTACAAGCCCCGCAATGTGGTGAGCGGCGATTTCTATTGGATGGATCAATTTGGCGACTACAAGGTGTGCGTTGTGGGCGACTGCACGGGTCATGGTGTGCCGGGCGGCTTTATGTCTATGCTTGGCATCACCAACCTCAATTACATTGTTGGGCGCGTACTCGATCCTGACCGCATCCTCAACAAACTCCGCGATGCCATTATCAACGGTCTCCGTCAGCGCGACTGCGAGCCTCTCGATGCTGTGCCGCCCACTCAGATGGAGCGCAGTCGAGACGGTCTCGACGCTGCGGTGTATGTAATCAACGAGAAGGATTTGACGCTCTCATACGCCGGTGCCAACAATCCGCTTGTCCTCATCCGCGACAACGAAATCCATGTTTTCAAAGCAGACAAGATGCCGGTGGGTATTTTTGTGAAGTTGGAGCCATTCCATTGCACCGAAATCCAACTCCAAAAGGGCGACTGTCTTTATACGTTCTCCGACGGTTTCCAGGACCAACTCAATCATGAGACCAAGAAGAAATTTCTAAGCCGCCACCTCCGCGAACTTCTCCTCGAAATCCACAATCTGCCGATGGATCAACAGAAGGCAATCCTCGAAAAGACCTTTGAGGACTGGCGCGGCCCGGAGGAAAAACAAGTGGATGATGTGGTGATATTTGGAGTGAGGGTGTAAAAAAAAGGTAGTTTTGCGGCAAAAATTTGTTGCACAATCTCCAAAAAAATGCTATATTTGCGCTCAACAAAACTCTACGAATTATGGAAAATATGTTGGAACGCAAGCGCATACCATACGGCATTCAAGGTTTTGAAATGCTCCGCAACGACAATAGTTATTACGTTGACAAGACGCCTTTTATCCACAAGGTAGAAGCCGCCAACAAGTATTTCTTCATTGTTCGTCCGAGGAGATTCGGCAAAACATTGTGGCTCAATACGTTGAAGACCTATTACGACATCAAGAAGAAAAACGTATTTGAGAAATTGTTTTCGGGTTTGTGGATTGGCGACCATCCTACGCCGAGCCGTAATTCGTATATGATTTTGGATTTTAATTTTTCGCTTGTCAATGGCTCTGTCGAGGATTACAGGCAGAGTTTCGATACAATTTGCAGGATACAATTCGAGAGTTTTATCTACGATTACGAGGAATATTTGCCCAAAGGCACAAAGGAGTTCGT